>CALJHG010000008.1 GCA_938075585.1 uncultured Gammaproteobacteria bacterium
AAAAAATGCAGAACTTAATTTATCGAAGGTAGTGACACGAAATAGGCGAGATACTATCATGTTTAGGCATTAATTTATGGTAAGGTTATTCTAAAAATGGCTAATCTAACTATGCACAGTGTTAACAGCGGATTAAGGAATCAAAAAAATTATGATCACCAAAGGTATTAAAGAACTTTGCGCAGAAGCTGAAAGTGTTATAGAGACAATGTCCGTACAAGAAGTGATGAAAGTGTCTAGCGACGATGACGTGCAATTGGTCGACATCAGGGATATCCGCGAACTCTGGCGTGACGGCGCTATACCGGGAGCCACGCACGCACCCAGGGGAATGCTGGAGTTCTGGGTAGATCCTAACAGTCCTTACCATCGGGAAGAGTTTGCTACTGGTAAAAAATTTATTTTCTTTTGCGCAGGCGGTATGCGCTCAGCGTTGGCCGCTCAGACAGTGCACAATATGGGATTATCTCCGGTAGCCCACATGGCTGGAGGGTTTGGTGCTTGGGTGAAAGCTGAAGGTGTTATTGAACCTAAAGAACCAAAGTTGCCAAAAACATAAGACCTATTCGACAATAGCACGAAGCTTCTCCTTTAAAAACGAGGAGCCTCCTGCTCTGGGAGAATGTTTTTAGAGATTGAGTCCCGTTCCTTCGCTAAACTGTCGCATACAAAAGTAATCTCTCCACGCTATTATCTTGCCATTTGATATCTCAAATGCTCCTGCAACCGGTAATCCGAATGCTTTACCTTTAGGTGGCTCAAAGTAATCAATACGTTCGTTCATTACAAAATTGCCCACGCTGCACTGTTTAATTGTCTCGATTCGCACTTGTCCAGTAATTTCAAAAAAACCTTGCAACGTGTCTAAAACGCCTTGAGGACCAATCACCGCTGGGAATGGCATATTTTGATACACACAATCATCGGAAATATATGCGAGACTTTCTTCTAAACTGTTATTAAGCGTTTCACAAAAAGCGGTTACAATCTTATCTGGTTCCATCCGAATACACCTTTTTTCGAAGAGACTAGTAATATACATAAGGCTTTACGATGAGACTACTGATTTAAATGCTTTTAATTCTTGACTTGTTTGGTACTTTGGCATTCGCTATTTCAGGCGCGTTCAGAGCCGTACGGTATGAAATGGACATTCTAGGGGTTATCGCACTGTCGATAGCGACCGGTATCGGGGGAGGTTTGGTCAGGGATCTACTGCTTGGGCAAACTCCTCCCCTCGCATTAGTAAATGAGAGCTATATCATTACATGCACTTTGGGTGCTCTATTAGTATTTATAGCAGCGCCAAAGATCGCGAAACGTTGGGATTATGTTCTCGCCGCTGATGCTGTAGGACTGGCGGTATTTTGCGCGATAGGTGCGGCTCAAGCGGATAGACTGGGAGCCGTGCCAATGACAATAGTGATAATGTCCGTACTCACTGCCTGCGGCGGCGGCGTGATTAGAGATCTTCTTGTAAATGAGATTCCATCCATTTTCACCCATGACCTTTACGCCTCAGCGGCACTATTGGGTGGGTTAATCTATGTCCTACTCGGCAATTTTGGAATTAACTCGGAGATTCAGATTGCAGCGACAGTATCAAGCGCTCTATTCCTTAGAACACTCGCACTCAAATATGGTTTAGGTTTACCTTCCGTAAAGTCCTTACCAGCTTCCCCATCAACACTCACCAAGAGGTATCGTAAGAACCGAAAATCAAAGAAAGACGACTGAAGATCTTTAGCTAATGACTACCATCTTGCCTGAGATGGTAATATCCATCTGAAAAGTCACGAAAATAACTTTCTATCTCAGGGTGATTCACTGGCTCACCAGTCTCGTCTTCCAGCAAATTTTGCTCCGATACGTACGCAACATAACTGCTTTCTTCATTTTCGGCCAATAAATGATAGAAAGGCTGATCTTTTTTTGGTCTTAATTCCTCTGGTATTGATAGCCACCACTCTTCGCTATTACTGAATGTGGGGTCGACATCATAAATAACTCCCCTAAAGGGATGCAGTCTATGTCGCACTACTCCGCCTATAAAAAATTTCGCATTTCTCACAATTTCGACCATATCGAATTATCACCTCTGCATGCGACTCACGCCGGCATTAAACAACTATTTCTATAGAGAATCGTAATAGGCACACAATCTATAATCAAGAGGAAATTTCTGCGGCTAAAAAATTGTCTAGTTCACCTATAAATCATTCACCCTCAAGATTTCCCAGTAACGCGCTTGGTTGCTTTATTGAACCTCAATACTTGGTCTTCTGAACCACGCAATCTCGAGTTTATGTCATCCTCTAATCCTAACGCCACTTGGTCTAACGTCGCCGCATCAATCACTCGCTTGGACTCTTGTACCGCAATCGCAGAGTTCCTGCTAATCGCCTCCGCCATATTTAACGCCTCGGATAAAAGAAGATCTGCAGAAAAAAGGGAATTAACAAACCCCCATTTCTCAGCTTCTATCGCACTAAATGTTTTTGCTGTGAAGATGAGTTCTTTGGCCCGTGCCGCTCCAACTAAACGAGGGAAAGACGCAGCACCAACCACAAGTCCATATTCAGCACCTGGCAATCTAAAAGTAGCCAACTCAGATGCTAACCGTATGTCACAAGAAATTGCCAGCGCAGCACCGCCCCCATAGCAGTAGCCATTTATAGCAGCGATAATCGGAAGCGGCGAATTGGCGAACCGTTCGATTGCAATATAAGCCGCTATCGATTTTGGAACACCCCCCTCCCGTCCTATGCCGCTCTGTTCCACCATATCTTGTCCAGCACAAAACGCTTTTTCACCTGCACCGGTCAACACAACTGCAGAAATATTAGGATCGCTTTCGCAGCCCTCTAGAGCCTCCACCAGCTTTGTTGCAAGTTCGTGATTCAAGGCATGGTGTCTTTCCGGGCGATTCATAGTGATCAGTACGACATGATCGCTGTGCTTCGCAACTTTTACTAATTGATTAGACATCTAGAACTCTAACAGGATCCTTACCATCCCAGCCCTTAGCAGCATCTTCGACCATCATAAAAAGATCTTTATAAACGTCTGAATTCGACCAGAGCTCGATAAAATGACCTACAGTATCGACAGTATCAAAGTAAACTAATGGAGAACCACCGACAGTGCACTCAAAAGCCGCCTCGTGCCCCAATGATTTATAGTGTGCGCAAGTTTCTTCAAAATTGACTGGCATCATGCCGAAATGATGCACGCCAGTTCTTCCAGCATCCAGAAATTCTTTATATACCGACGGAGAGTCATCTTCGCAGTAGATCAATTCTATTTGTACGTCACCGGAGTTACCTAATGCCAATGATACATCTGCGTGTGACTCTCCACCTCGGTAAACTTGATTTTCTAAAGGACAGTGTTCAGCCAAATAAAAAGGGCCAACCTTCAAAGTGTCAGTCCAATATTTTAAAGCCGCATCTAAATCTTTCACTACGTACGCAACCTGGCGCACTGTATAAAGTGGTTGAGTCATTTCTTTTAGCCCCCATTAGGTTAATCAATTTTTTTGATTATGACATTATTCTGGGATTCCACCTAGAGTTGCTGTCATTGCTAGAAACCAGCAACGCAGCCTTCTTTCCGATGATCGGAACCGCCAATATAGCCGTCATCGGTCTTAATTATTAATTGTGCTCCTCCAAAAGACCAGCTATCAGCAGCATATGAAATTTTATGTCCTCTCTTTTCTAGATTAGAAACGATCTCTTCAGGAAAACCTGGCTCTACCGAGATACTATAATCCCCAAGGACTTGCCACCTTGGAGCGTCACTCGCGGCCTGAGGGTTTTGCTTATAATCAACTAATCTAGTCACCATTTGCACATGTCCTTGGGCCTGCATGGGGCCACCCATGACCCCAAAACTAGCCATAGCCTGTCCATCACATGTGAGAAATCCAGGAATTATCGTGTGAAATGGCTTTTTAGATGGGCCGACTTGATTAGGATGCCCGGGTTCTAGCGAGAACCCCCACCCTCTGTTTTGTAACGCAATACCAGTCTCAGGGATCACGATACCCGAGCCAAATCCAAAATAATTCGATTGTATGAATGACACCATCATCCCGCCTGCATCGGCAGTACTCAGGTAAACCGTATCGAAACTACTAGGTAAAGTAGCGGGCGGCACCATCGAAGCACTAATATCAATATCATTTGCTACCCGTGTAAGAGAATCTTTATCAAGCAAATCTGAAACTGAAACCTCCATTGTCTCAGCGTCAGAAATATGATCAGCTGCAGCACGCAACGCTATTTTCATGGCTTCGATTTGGAAATGATACGAGTCAGCCGAATCAAGCTCACCTGGTTCTCTTGTGTCTAATATCCCTAACGCCATTAGTACGGCCAAACCCTGACCGTTTGGCGGTATCTCGTGAACTGTCGTATTGCGATAACTACAACTGATAGGAACTACCCAGTCAGTTTCATGTTCAGATAAATCCGAGGCTCTCAGCGCCCCACCATCTTTAACCGCCTGACGCTCAATTTTCTCAGCCAAGCTCCCAATGTATAAGGATTCAGGGTACACCGACAACTCTTGCAAGGTTTGACCTAATTCGTGTCTGACAACTCGCTCGCCCACCTTCGGTGGTGGCAAAAAATGCCTGCCGAATTCGTCGAAATCTTTGTACCACTCAGCAGGACCGTGTTGCCAATCGTAGGCAGTACGAAAACCAACCTGAAAACCTCGATAAGCGTATTCTATAGCCATTTCAAATAAGCTCTCGAAAGGCAACTTTCCATAAGCTCTTGATAGGCTGAGCCATAAACTAACAGCACCTGGAACCGTTACTGCATCCCAACCGAATTGAGGCATCAGTCGATAACGAGAAAAATATTCTGGATCCCACAATGCTGGCGAGCGGCCTGATCCATTAAGGCCAACAAGACTCTTGCCATCCCAAACTAAAGCGAACGCATCAGAGCCTATACCGTTTCCAGTAGGCTCGACGACGGTCAAAGTGATTGCAGTGGCTATAGCTGCGTCTACAGCATTACCACCTTTGTGCAAGGCCTTCACTCCCGCTTGAGCTGCCAGAGGCTGGGAAGTGGCCACCATGTTACTCGCACCCATAGAGGCTCGCTGGAATTTAATTGGTTGAGCATTATCAGTCATTCGAACTACTCCTAATAGTTATAGCAACCTTCCAGTTAAAGTGGGGGCAAAGACAACAACTAGTATCACCATTTTATCCGTAAAAAGTAGTAAACTAATATCAGTGTGCCAAAAAAACACCGAGGACTAATATTATGAATGTAAGATTAATCGTTTCAACGATGTTTATAACCGCTCTTGTGATCGGATGCAGTGACACTGACACAAGCCACCCGGACAGTCTGTTCTCAGCCGCCAACGGCGATCATAGGTCTGCCGACAATATAAAACGGAATGGCTCTCGGCATAGTATCAAGACTCTAAATTTTTTCGGAATTGAGCCGGACATGACCGTGATGGAAATTTGGCCCGGCAGCGGCGGTTGGTATACCGAAATACTAGCGCCTTATCTCCGAGAGCATGGGACTTTTTACGCAGCGAGCTATGTTGGTGATAAAGATACACCATACTTCCTTAAAGGAGTTCAAAAGTTCGAGAAAAAGCTTGCAGCCAATCCTGCCGTCTACGATAAGGTGAAGTTAGTCAGTATTATGCCCCCAGCTCATATCAATCCAGCGCCGCAAGGTAGCGTAGACCTCATTCTAAGCTTCCGCAACCTGCATAATTGGGTAAACAATGACATAGCGGATGAGATGTTTAGAGTATTCTTTAATGCACTAAAACCAGGGGGAGTACTGGGAGTCGTAGCTCACAGGGCGAATCCTGAAACGACTGGGCTAGCCTCTGCTAAAACAGGCTACCTTGCTGAAAGCGAAGCGATTAAAATAGCCGAGGCAGCTGGATTCGTATTAAGTGAGAAGTCTGAACTAAACGCCAACCCTAAGGACACAAAGGACTATCCTGATGGTGTTTGGACTTTGCCGCCTAACTACACGAAAGGAGAAATCGATAAAGCAAAATATGAGGCCATTGGGGAAAGTGACCGGATGACTTTAAAATTTTCAAAGCCTCTTTGAAGCAGCGAAAAATAAAGCTTAATGTAACTTGCTAGAAGTGCCGGGAAGAGTCTCAATTTTTTTTTTCACTGCGGAAATTGCTTCATCATTCGGCGCTAAACTGAGCGCGAGCTCGAGCTCTTTGATAGCCATGGTTGGTACTGCCAGTTTTGTCCATAACTCGGCTCGTTCAAGGTAAAGCGAAAATAGATCGTCAGCAACAAGGAGCTGGTATCCGGAAAAATCTAACGCCTTAGAGAAATCCATGCGCGTTACCGCAAGGGCTTTGAGATTGTTGAGCATTCTCATAACTATCTGGCAGGGACTCGCACTACGCAGTGCTTCGTCTCTCGATATTGACATATGCTCTAGCCAATTTTTGAGGGTAGATCCCCTAACCAACCTCATAGTAAAAGGGTCAACGAGTTGTTCATCAATAGTAACAAGAAAATGTCCCGGGAAATTAATTCCCTCATTACTTAACCCCAATTCATCCGCTAAGCTCATTAGCAATACTGCAAGACTAATAGGTATACCAGTAAAAGTCTTTAAAACAGCTTCAATGTTGCTGTTCGAATACTGATAATAGTCGGATGCTCCGCGGAAGCCTGTGTCCCGTAATAGTATGAGCAAAGCATCCAAAAGCGTGACTCCGTCGCTAACAGTGATATCAGTCGCTAAGCGTTCGATCTGTCTCAACACCCATATTCTATCCAGATCAGCGTCAAGGGTTCTTCCAACGAGGATAGCTCCGCTAATAACTGACGCGTCTTCATTCTTATAGGCAATGAACTCTTCGCTTAACGGCAATCGGTGACTTTTCAAAATACTTGCTCTCCATTTCAACGATAGACAGTAAACGCGGCGAACCGCAAATGGAGAATATAGGCTAAATCTTTCTGATTCGCTAATGCGCTCACTAAATAAAAAAGGTAATATTGCGTGAACAATACCAAGTAACCTAATGAAAGGGAGAGAAGATGAGCGACCCAATAAAAGACGCAAGCGAAACAGGATGGATTGCAGCCCACCGCGAGCAATATCTATCGGATCCACGTTCGGGACATATGTGGGATTCAACGCCGGCAGGCGGGAAGGGACCAATACCCACTCTTCTGCTAACAACCGTAGGCAGAAAATCGGGGAAAACTTCAATCATGCCCCTAATTTATGGGGAGCACGATGGAAGTCATGTTGTTATCGCGTCAAAAGGTGGCGATCCAAAGCATCCGGGCTGGTACCATAACTTGATGGCGCAAGACGAAGTGACCGTGCAAGTCATTGACGATGAATTTCAGGCCGAGTGTCGCATTGCAGAAGGAGCCGAAAGAGCGAAAATTTGGGCCGAGCTTGCCGAACTTTACCCTCCGTACAATGACTACGCCGAAAAAGCTGGTGATAGGCAAATACCCGTGGTCATTTTAGAACGAATCAGTTAAAAACCTAACGCTCGGTCGTCTACTCAGGCGATCGAGCCCACTACTTCCTCGTACACAAACTAACTCTCTGACTGAAGCAAGTATCTAGTTATTCCGGACATCGACGTTGATAGGTATAGGGCGTAAGTGACTGGCCAACAAAAAGCGTTATCTTTATCTATAACTACTTTTGTTATCAACCTTAACTCTGTTTGGTGTAGGGTACTATTCCGGACTAAACTTTCCCGGAGACAAGCCATCATCCAATTGAACGCCGAGGCTATTCAACGCCATAGAGACCAAGTTGTACTGGCCGACCGTGAATATCAGATCCACTATCTGCTTTTGGTTTAAATGCGCACATAAATTACGCCAGGTACTGTCGCTGATGAAGGCGTCATCAAGCAACTCGTCAGTAGCTCGGAGAAGGCATTGATCTAGGTCATTTAGACCTGCCATTGCCGGTCCTTCAATAGCGCTTTGCAATGCCGAATCGTCTAATCCCGCTTTTCTTCCAATCACTTCATGTTGCGCCCACTCGTAACCTGATCGACATCGGTGTCCCACGCGTAAAATCACTAGCTCTTTATCTCTTAACAATAAAGTAGATTTAAAAAGTACATGATTGGCAAAAACCAACCATCGCTTGAATAAGCTGGGATGACGTAGCAATGTTTTAAACACGTTATGATCGCTACCAGAGTCTGCAAAAGGCTTCATTATTACTTTATCGGCATCGTCCCATTCTGCCTGTTCTTTCGCACCGACTCTAGGTTCATTCAGGCGCATAGCTTTCTCCCTAATCATTCATTAATTTAAATAAAAACTTTATAGTATTCGTGGCAAAATTTGAAGCTGCTACAATTACTGATCACCATTGGGAGTTTGATGTGTTATGAGTGAGACAAATAATTGCACAGTTATTCGGCAGATTAAAGGGCAGGTCACAAGCGATGGCGCTGGTGTCAAGATCTGTCGGCTGATTGGAGGTGCGCAGCTACCAGATCTTGATCCGTTTCTTTTATTCGACGAATTTATATCTGACAACCCTGATGAATACATAGGTGGATTCCCTGAACACCCGCATCGAGGTTTCGAAACAGTTACCTACATGCTAGCAGGGAGAATGAGGCACGAAGACAATCAAGGAAATAAAGGAATACTAGAACCAGGTAGTGTGCAATGGATGACTGCGGGTAAAGGAATAATGCATTCGGAGATGCCTGAGCAAGAAAATGGATTAATGTGGGGATTTCAACTTTGGGTCAACCTCCCGTCAAAGTCAAAAATGACGCAACCTCGCTATCAGGATATTACGCCAGATGAGATCCCGATCGATGATAAAACTGATGGAGTATCAATTCGCGTGATCGCAGGAGACCATAATAATTTAACCGGTCCAATTACCGATATTACTACTGCACCTTTGTATTTAGATATAAGCTTAGAAAAAGGATGTTCTGCCTCTGTCGCAATCCCAACTACGCACAATAGGCTTCTATACTGTTACTCCGGTGCGCTACAGATCGGTGACAGTACTGTTGAAAAAGGTTCTCTCGCAATTCTGAGTAATGACACCACACTGTTGATGAACTCGGGGAGGCAATCGTCGTCTGCTATCGTAATCGCGGGATTGCCAATCGGAGAACCTGTAGTTCGCTATGGACCTTTTGTCATGAATACTCATAAAGAGATCAGGCAAGCAATTTACGACGCTCAAAATGGACTTATCTAAAATTAAAGACTGAAACACTTAAAAATAACTGGTGCTTCATACCGAGCGGATATATCTTTAACTGACTTTTTATATCTATGCTCACCGAAACTGGTAGGAGAATAGCACTGAGACGTGATATTGATTTCAAAGCTGACGGCGTGACTCTAAGAGGTTGGATGTATAAACCCAACAAAGGTCCAAAGGCATTTCCCACCATTATCATGGCGCACGGTTTCTCTGGCGTTAAGGAAATGGGATTAGATCAGTATGCTGACGTATTTGTTAAGAATGGTTTTGCGGTGCTAGTCTATGACAACAGATGTCTTGGTTCTAGTGGCGGTCAACCTAGACAAGACATCGACCCGACAATGCAAATGCGTGATTATAGAAGCGCTATCACTTTTGCTCAGTCCCAACCGGAGTGTAATCCTGAGCGTATCGGGATCTGGGGGACTAGTTATACAGGCGGCACTGTATGTGCGGTAGCCGCACTAGATAAAAGAGTTAAAGCAGTCGTCAGCCAGGTTCCCTTTATGAACGGTCATCGCAACTTACAACAGTTCCTACCAATTGGTGCAGTGGATGACTTTCACCAAATGTTAGATGAAGATAGGATAGGCAGAGTGTCGGGAAAGAAATCTAAATACGTGAAGATGTGCTCATTGGATCCTGAAGAGCCTCACGTTTTTCCTGGCGAAGAAACATATAATTATATCCACCAGTTTGTTGATAACGATCCAAAGTGTACCTGGGAAAACCGAGTAACGGTGAGATCTCTTGAGTATATGATCGAATATGATGTCACTGGCTACATGAAACAGATCAGTCCGACTCCGCTCCTGATGATCGTCTCCGAAATTGACACCACAACTCCGTCAGATATTGCACTAGACCTATATAACCTAGTTCCTGGTCCAAAAGACTTGGTGGTGATCAACTCAAATCACTATGGTGCATACACCGAAAAATTCAAAGAGACCAGCGGTGCTGCCAGTAATTGGTTCAAAAATCATCTATAGAAGTCTTAAACATGTGCCAGATTCCGAGTCAGGAGTTTTCTTCTAGGATCCGTATGCGGTTTTGAAACCATAGCCCTAACACAATCATTCCTAATCCTGCGCTTGTAAAAACAATGGTGTACCCATAGTTATCAATTATCTTACCGAAAACTAATACACCACATCCTTGACCAAAAAATAGCATGAATGCCCATAAAGACATAGTTGCGCCCCGAGATTCCACGGATATCTCAGTCGCACGTGTCTGCATAGTATTGTGGATCAAGTAAAAGCCGAATCCTGCGAATAAAAATATTGGAAGACAAAACCACCAGACAGGCGTAACTGAAAGTGCAAAGTAAGAACACCCTACTATACCTCCGCCAGTCACCACCATTTTACGTTCGCCTAGCCTAGGAACCACCCACTTAACACTAGCTACATATGCCAATCCCCCAAAACCATAAAATGCTAAAGTTAAACCCACAATGTCATAATCTAATCCAAAATTTTGGCGCAAATATGCACCAAAATATGCCATCGCGCCGAAGAGCAGGAATCCTTCTGCAGTTACAGCGATCATCGCAGTGCGCGGCGCAACCTCAATAAATAGTTTTGTATAAAGTCGAAGTACTTGCTTAACTGTCTGCGGAGTATCAATAACTCTCTCGGTGGTACACCGAGTCCAGAGGATGATACCAATAACGCTACACAAGATTCCTAGAAAGAAAAATACTTGTCGCCATTCAAAGTACTGCACAGCGATCCCACCCAAAGTCGCTCCCACAATGTTCCCCCAAATGATCCCATTGATATAGCGACCAATTACTAATTGGCGTCTATCATAGGGTATCTCGTCAGCAATATAGGCCATAGCTAAAGGAATAGTGCCTGCCATAAATAAGCCAGAAAAAAATCTGAAGATAGTCAGTTGGCCTAAGGATTCGGACAGACCACATGCAATTACAAAAACTACTGAAAGTAAGACAGAAAAGGCTATAACACGTAATTTCCCAATTCGGTCACCCAAAGGGCCGCAAAATAGTTGAGCTAGCCCGTAAGGAACCGCAAATGCCGTCACCACAATTCCCGCTTGTCCTACTAGAACTGAAAAATCACTTGCAATTATAGGCAGTAATGGCCCTGTGACCGTCATTACCGCAACCACAATGAAACTCATTAAACTTAATAACCGAATCGTGCCATTCATTATAATGAGCCTAATTACATAAAAAAACCGAAGGTAGCGAATACAAAAATAGGCTTGTATTATTTGTAATCTATTCGAAATAACGGAACCGACAGCGGTATCATGGACATCAGTAGCGCGGTCATCAATAAAAACTGAATTGAGCTAAATTAGAAGGAATTCACCACAATGAAAGCTGTTTTAAGTACGAGCCCTGGAGATCCGGATTCGTTACGACTTGAAGATATTAACATATCCGACCCTAAAGATGGAGAAGTGCGAATCAGAGTTAAAGCCTGTGGCGTAAACTATCCGGACGCACTAATAATAGAAGACAAGTATCAATTCCGTCCTGAGCGACCCTTTTCGCCTGGAGGAGAAGTAGCTGGCGAGATCGATGCAGTGGGCGCCTCTGTGTCAAGCTTTAAAGTCGGGGATAGAGTCATAGGATATGTTGGATGGGGAGGTATGGCAGAGCAAGTCATTACCACACCTGAGAAATGTTCACTGATCCCCAGTGGTATGCAAGATGATGAAGCTGCCGCGTTCATGCTCACTTACGGAACCTCCTACCATGCGTTAAAACAACGCGGGCAACTTTCCAAGGGTGAGACGCTTTTGGTACTTGGCGCAGCTGGGGGTGTGGGTCTCGCTGCCGTGGAATTAGGTAAGGCTATGGGAGCCAAAGTTGTCGCCGCAACCTCGAGTGAAGAGAAGACCGCACTCGCTGTATCAAAGGGAGCAGACGTTGGAATGATTTATCCGAGAGGGCCTTTTGACAAAGCTGCAACAAAAGAGTTAGCAGGTCGTTTCAAAGAAGCTGTGGGGTCAAATGGTGCGGACGTAATATACGATGCCATCGGTGGCAGTTATGCGGAGGCATCTCTGCGATGTATTGCTTGGGAGGGAAGGTTTCTTGTGGTTGGTTTTCCTTCCGGTATTCCAACCATTCCACTTAATCTAGCACTTTTAAAAGGGTGCCAGATTGCTGGCGTCTTTTGGGGCGCGTTTACCGAAAAACAACCAGAGGATAACGCAATAAATATTCGTGAACTCTATGCATTCTTTTCAGAAAATAAGATCCGTCCCCACGTTTCTGCTCGATATTCTCTTTCAGAGGCGGCACAGGCTATTAAAGATTTATCCGAGCGGCGTGCTATGGGAAAAATTGTAGTGACTATTTAAGCTATATGTCCGTGTGAGGCAAAAAACTGCTACCGGAGACTAGGTTAATTTTGTAATAATCGAAGACACAGATATTCAAACGGGGAGATCACAGTGCGATTTTTAATATTGGGAATTTTGTTCGTAGGCATAAGTTCGATCGTTAGCGCAGGACATCACGAAGAAGATGAAGGGGCGTTAGTATACCAAGCGAATTGCGCGTACTGTCACGAAAGAGAAATGGTTCGAATGCCGAGTCGCGAAGACCTCAAAAAAAGAGATGCGCTAGAGGTTTACTCTACGATAAGCAGTGGAGTAATGGCGCCTTATACAAGAGATCTTTCGCATGAAGAGCGACGATTAGTTACCGAATATGTCACTGGCAAATCGCTGGGTGACTACGCTTCTGGAGCGGCTGCAATTCCAGCCGAGGCCTACTGTGATGCAGCACTTGATGGGAAGGTAAAGCAGGCTAATTCTGGTTGGAATAGCTGGGGAAATGATTCGGCTAATACTCGCTACCAAACATCAGACAATGCCGGGCTATCGAAATCGGATGTGCCAAACCTTAAATATAAGTGGGCATTCGGCGTGCCTGGAGTCTCAAGTATGTCAGGGCAACCAGCAGTGGCGGATGGACGGTTATATTTTGGTACTTGGTCTGGCTTAGTGATTGCACTTGATGCGGAGTCGGGCTGTGCTCTGTGGGTATATGAAGCAAGCGGCGGAATTCGAACGGCAATGACTCTTGGCGAACTTAAAAATGGCGCCATTAGTCTGTTTTTCGGTGATTTATCGGGAAGAGCCTATTCACTTGACCCAAACACGGGGACGGAAAACTGGACAATACAAGCGGATGATCACGATCACGCACGGATCACCGGAACCCCCGTTTATCACGACAATCGATTATACATACCATTGTCCTCTCTTGAGGAGGTTGCGGGCTCAATGCATGACTATGAGTGCTGTACCTTTAGAGGTGGCGTTATGAGTGTCGATGCCGACAATGGTAAAACACTATGGAAAACTCGAACAATCGCGGAGGTTCCCAGCAAACGGGGGAAAAATTCGGTAGGGACTCAATTGTGGGCGCCAAGTGGCGCGGCAGTTTGGACAGCACCTACTGTAGACCCTGAAACCCGAAGCATCTATGTAGTGACGGGTGATAGCTATTCTGTGCCAGCGGCGCCTGAATCTGATGCTGTGATGGCTTTTGACATGGATACCGGAGAAGTAAAATGGACGACCCAAACTCTTGCCGGTGATGCGTTCACAGTAGCTTGTATAAGCTCAGGCGACGACCCTGGCTGTCCCGAGAACCATGGGCCCGACTTAGATTTTGGTAGCTCACCGGTTCTAACTACTAACGCTCAAGGTGAGCGACTTCTTTTAGCGGGGCAAAAATCGGGGTGGCTTTATGCTCTGGATCCTAATGATGGTAGTTTGAAATGGAAAGTCGAAGTCGGCCCAGGCGGGATTGTCGGTGGGATCGAATGGGGCTTCGCGGTTGACAGCGATAAAGCATATGTTGCAATAGCTGGGGCATGGGAATTAGGCCCAGGTGAAGCCGGCTCAATAAGCGCAATCAATTTAAACACTGGAAAAATTGTTTGGAAAACTGGCCCGTCAAAAACCGTCTGTAATGGGATAGAAAAGTGTAATACCGGGCAACTTGCCGCAGTGACAGCGCTAGATGGCGTGGTTTTCTCCGGCAGCCTTGACGGACATCTCCGAGCATATGATTCCGAAACTGGCAAAATAATTTGGGAATATAATACTTTAAACACCTACTCTACGGTGAACGGAGTAAAAGCGGTTGGTGGGTCAATTAATGGTCCCGGTCCGGCGATAGCTCAGGGACACGTTTACGTGAATTCAGGATACGGGATGTGGAACATGTGGATCCCTGGAAATGCGCTCATAGCGCTCAGTGTTAATGGAGAGTAATCAGATGTCAGATCGAATCGAATTTACTGATATAAAAATTGAATACATAGATGTCGAAGATGCTCGCGAAATGTCAGGTTTAAGAATGGTGCTAGGCGCTTACCCTATTCCAGGTCCTTGGCGAGAATCCTGTAAAGGCATCTTCTATGTAAAAGGCCTGTCCTATAGGTCGGTAAAAACAGCCAATCGAGGCGAGTCAGATCTTGGGCTGGGGATGGACGGATCTCAGAGCGAACTAATATCATGGACTAGTCAATCAAGTGCACCAGTCGCAATTTGGCAAGACGAAAGACCACGATTTACTTGGATCGACCAGCTCAACCTGGCTGAGCGACTAGAGCCTGAACCTCGTCTGGTTCCCGAGAATGCGGCAGACAGAGTACTTATGTTTGGTCTTATTAATGAGTTAGCAGGTGAGTTTGGTGCTGGCTGGATGGGGAGACATATTCTCGTAAAAACTGGATACCGAGTTGCGGCCGAAAGTAATGGCGATACAAGCCTATGGGATGCTTTAGCAGAAAAATATGGCTATTCGGAAAAGGCCGCAGAAGCCTCAAACGCGCGAATAGCAGGTGTATTTAACCAATTAAATGAACAGTTAGTAACACAGAAAAAAATTGGTTCCAAATATTTAATCGGCGATTCTTTATCAGCCCTGGATATCTATCACGCGTGCTTTTTTTGTCTCTTTAAACCCATGGAGCAGAAACGTTGTCCGATGGCGACAGACTTTCGCCCTTTTTATGAATGTTCTGAAAACGAAGTTCTCAAGTCCTTGAGTCCGAGTTTAGAAGAACATAGAGACTACATCTATAAAAACTACCTCGAACTGCCAATAGTATTTTGAAAACGGAGAATAATAATGAAAGGCTATACAACACTGGGAACAAATGACTTGGGACGCGCATCGAAGTTCTATGATGAGCTACTATCAGAAATGGGTGGCGGTCGAGTTATGGAAAATGATCGCATGGTGATGTGGGGGACCGGTGAAGATAAGCCGACAGTAGCTGTGCTGCTGCCATTCGATGGCCAACCTGCAACCGCCGGGAATGGTTCAATGCTAGGTATCAGTTGCGCTTCTCACGAAGAAGTAAATAAAGTGCATGCCAGAGCACTTGCCCTAGGTGCTCAAGATGAAGGCGCGCCAGGTAATAGAACTGATGCATTTTATGGTGGCTATATCAGAGATCTCGATGGGAACAAACTTGTCTTTTTTAAGATGGGATAACGTGATTAGTAGCCGGTTTTACTAATAAGTACTTCCATGAAAGATAGAGGATCCCTTTACTTTGAAGATATTAATGTTGGAGACCGACTCAAACTCGGTCCATACGCAGTAACAAGGTCTGAGTTATTAGCGTTCAATCGTAAATGGGATCCCCTGCCTATTCATCTTTCGCAAGAGAAAGCTATTGAAAAGGGTTATAAAGATATCACAGCATCAGGCCAATACACTCTTTGTATTAAGCAATGGATGTTGAATCAGGCGAACTGGACTAACGCAGTGATAGGTGCACTCGGTTTTGACGAAATGCGCTTCCCACTGCCCGTTTATCCTGGAGACGATATCAGCCTTGAAATCGAATGCCTCGCCACGCGGCCTTCAAAATCGAAGTCCGACAGAGGAATATTGACGTTCTTCTTCCAATTAATTAATCAAAACGATAAAGTGGTCTTGCACTATAAGGACACAGTGATGTTTTCCCGAAAGAATTCACGTTGATAGCTTTAGGGAAAAGCGTCGAACAGGGAGGATGTATGTCAACTGATCTAAACTCGCAGATTGCTGAACTCACCGCTATCGAGAACATAAAAAAGCTGAAAGCGATCTATTGCAGCTATTGTGATAATAATTATGATCCTGAGGGACTTGCGAGTCTCTTTGTCGAGGATGGTATATGGGATGGTGGCCCTGAATTTGGTCGGCACGTGGGGAAACAGGCCATTAAAAAGTTTTTTGACGGTGCGTCAGGCAGTATCGTTTTTGCCGCGCACCTCGTGATGAATCCGATTATCAATGTTGATGGCGACAAAGCGGATGGGAAATGGAGGCTAATCATGCCTTGTACAGTAAATAATGAACAAGGTGTAGCGGAGTCGAAATGGCTATTGTCTGCCTATAGTGAAGAGTACCAACAACTTGATTCCGAGTGGCTTTTTAGCTCTTTGAAAGTAGATTCGCAATTCTATGCGGCTCACCTCGAGGGTTGGGCAGATCAAACAACATAAATTGCTAGGAGGGGATAATAATGGCAAGCAATAATTTAGAAGGCGTCTTTGAGACTTGGGCTAGTGGATTAAACGCGGGCGAGTTAGAAAAAGTGTATGACCTAATGGCTGATGATATGGTTATTTTTGATGAAGATATCCCTTGGAGGTTCTCCAAGGCTGATTTCATTGACCATATCGGATTTCACGTGCCAAACTGGGAGTCTTTCCAGTGGGTCCCGCGTGAAATGAGATACCAAACCAGAGGTACAACCGGAATAGTATCTGGATACGCGACTTTTAGGGGCAAACCAAGAGACTGCGGCTTCCGACAACGTTTTATGACGTTCACGCAGACCTGGTTAAAGCGCAAAGACGAATGGAGTCTTATTTGTTGGCATCAGGGCCCGTTGCATGGCCAGATTGACGGCGCGTCTCCTAGTTAGACTAGCTATCTTTCACTACTAGAGAATCAAGTTCTAGAACAGCCCGTAAAAGACCGCGCATCGACTCGATATCTTTGCATCCTGCAAGCTCTCTAATCGAATGCATTCCGAACGTTGGAACACCGACGTCTACCGTTCGTATTCCTAGCTGAGACGCAGTCAAGGGGCCTATGGTACTGCCGCAGGCCATATCAGACCTAACAACAAAATTTTGCATATTCAATCCAGCCCGAGTTGCAGCAGAACGCAGTAACGCTGCTGATTCACTATTGGTCGCATATGCTTGGTTACTATTGATTTTTAAAACTGGACCTTGATTTATCAAAGGGCCATGAGAAGAATCATGTTTGTCTGGAAAATTAGGGTGAAGCGCGTGAGCATTGTCAGTGGAAACTAACAATGATTTAGAAATCATTTTTTGAAAACAACCTTCCTCTTGACTTAATCGCTTTAGAACTCCACTTAAAAAATTACTTTTAGCTCCTACAAAAGATCCACTACCAACCTCCTCGTGGTCGTTACACACTATCAGTTGATTAACTTCTATTGATTCGGATGTAACTAGAGCTTGAAGTCCCAACCAACAACTCAGCAGATTGTCTAGCCTAGCACTTACAAGAAACTCGTTATTGACCCCTACTTCTTTACCACCATTGGTATCAAATAAAGACAACTCGAAATCTGACAAAAGATCTTTAGCATCGCATTTTCCATCATCTATTAGACGTTGGAGTAAGAGTCCAGAGAAATCAAACGCTGAATCCCCAGCCAGTCCTACCAAAGGGGGAAGCATAGTTTGCGGGTTTATCGAACGTTTGCTATTTGCGTCTCTATCAAGATGAATCGCAAGGCTTGGTATGAAAGCAACAGATTCTTCTAAGTTCACTAACCTACTTATAAGATCACCATTCGGCTTTTTTAAAACCACACGCCCCGCGATCGATAAGTCTCGGTCGAACCATGGGTTCAATAAGGCACCGCCGTAAACTTCAACGCCAAAAGTTACGTACCCATTAGTTAGGTTTATAGGATTCGGTTTCAGACGCAGACATGGACTGTCTGTATGTGCACCTATCATTCGAAAACCTTCGGTTAATTCATCACCGAGTCTAAACGCGATAATAGAGGATCCGTTACGAGTCGTGAAGTACTTTCCGGAGGACTCGAGCGACCAACTTTCATCTTCACGTAATTCCACAAACTTGTTTGTGAGTAACAGTTGCCTCATATTTTCAACGGCATGAAATGGCGTTGGAGATCTATCGATAAAATCGATGAGCGCTTGTGTGTGATTAATTTTAGACATAAGTTTTATTCTAACCAATTATTAGTATGTGACCCACCCAAAAATTTTGATTTGTCGATCGATAATCCGGAGTATAAAAATGACTGAAGCCGTCTTAATAGAAATAAGCAGCCATATAGCTACTTTGACACTAAATAACCCAACAAAATTAAACGCCTTTAGTGATGAAATGCTGCTGCGCTTGGCGGCTTTAATAGACGAGTGTGAAAGAAACGACGACGTCAGAGTACTCGTCTTAACTGGAGCAGGAAAGGGCTTTTGTTCCGGTGGAGATGTGACAAAAATGGGCCCAGACGTCGATAATAGACCGCATGTGACCAAAAGCTATATCACAGAAGTCATTCAAGCCTTCCCAAAAGCATTACAACATTTAACAAAACCTATCATAGCGAGTATTAATGGTGTTGCAGCCGGAGGCGGTCTCGACCTTGCGCTGGCCTGTGACATCAGAGTGGCTGGTGAAAGTGCTAGAATGGCAGAGACGTATTGTAATATAGGTCTTCTTCCAGGAGGCGGCGGTGCTTGGTTATTGCCGAGGATAGTTGGAAAGCCCAAAGCACTAGAAATGCTTCTCGCGGGTAATTTCGTTGATGCAAATGAAGCTTATCATATTGGAATGGTAAACCACGTATGGCCTGACCGAGATCTAGCGGATCGAACATACAAATTAGCATCCGATATCGCTGGGAATCCACCATTGTCGGTCCGTCTAACTAAACAGGCTGTTATTGAAGGGATGGGCACTGATATGGCAAGTAACCTTGATCTCATCTCATCGCATATAGCCGTTGCAAAAAGTGGTCCCGATCATAGCGAAGCCATAACAGCATTCAAAGAAAAACGTAAAGGGAATTTCATTGGGTATTAATCAAGCCCTCAATCAGGTAAGGAAAAACTTACGACGGCGTTCCCCTTCGCATAGCCAAACAGTGCGTGCCCTCCAGACGCTACGGCCACGAACTGCTTATCTCCAATACTGTAAGTAATTGGGGGCGCATTCACTCCCGCTCCTGTATGAAACTTCCATAATCTAGATCCATCGTGAGCACTTCGAGCAACAAAATCTCCGTTGGATTGACCATGAAATAGTAGCCCAGTCTCAGTAGTCAGGGCCCCAGAAATCAGTGGCAGATCGGTTTTCTTACTCCATTTAATTTTTCCACTTACCGGATCAATAGCCGCAACTCTGCCAGAATTAGGTAAATGAGGTGCGAAATCGAGAACATTTAACAATTTACCTTCAGCACTTCTCTCTAGACGATAAATAGTAGGTCGGTGAGATGCCACAACATACATCCATTTGGTAACTCTACTATAAGCGGAGGGCGGCCAATTAGCGCCACCCGCTGCACCTGGAGCTATTTCAACACCCTGGAGGGTGGGCCTCGCAAACATATTGGAGCTTTGTGGTACAAACGGCTGAGACCGTTTTAGAAGCTCACCCGTCGCACGATTAAAAACATAAAGCCAACCAGATTTTGATACAACCGAAACAGCCTTCACTTGCTTACCACTGGTCCTTGTCATTGAAAACAAGACCGGCGGAGCAGCCACATCGTAACCCCAGATATCATGTGGCACTATCTGGTAGTGCCATCTAAGCTTGCCAGTATTGATGTCCAACGCGACTAGGGAAGATGTATACAAATTATCACCTGGTCGTTCTTGGTCGGAATATGTCGGTGCGGGATTGCCTGTACCGATATAAAGTAATCCTAACTCATGATCAATTGATGGAGAGCCGTAAATCGATCCCCCCCCTCGTCTCCATCCCTCATTATTTCGTGCCGCGAGCTCTTTCTCTAAAGCAACATTGCGATCATAAATATCTCCAAAATTATTCGTAGTCGAGTAGTCGCCTTCCCAGCCACTCGATGCTGTAACATACCAACGCCACTCAAGACTCCCAGTTTCAACATCATAAGCTGACACGAACGCTCTTAAACCAGGCCTAACTCCTGGCTTACCAAGAAGCTCTAAGTTTTCGTCACTGCCTTCGGCGGTGGCTAGGTTGGCGCTATAACCGGTACCACTAACTCCTACAAAAACTTTGCCATCATGGACCACGGGGGCCATATTCCCAGCAAACTTAGTCATACTGTCGAAGTTTTTCTTTGTATTCTTGGTGTAAGTTTTAATGAGATCGAGATCTGAACTATCTCCTGTCATAGGATCAACCATAGGTATGTCCCATATCAACCTACCTGTAGACCCGTCTAATGCTACTAGTCTGGCATCTGCTGTAATCATGAATAATCGACCATGTCCCCAGGCAACGCCCCGATTATGAGAACCACAGCACAATTTTTTCTGACTTATTTCGTGCGCGTAATGCCAAATTTTTACCCCAGTTAGCGCGTCTATAGCAAATACATGGTTAAAAGGAGTCGAGATGTACATAACTCCATCAACCACTAATGGGTTAGTTGGGAAAGTGCCTAAAATACCAGTCTGGAAGATCCAAGCGGGACGCAATTTAGCCACATTACTCTCTGTAATCTGACGTAAAGTACTATATCGTTGATTTTCATGCCCTTGACCATAAGTTATCCAATCGGTATGCCCCGCGTTTTTATCAGCGAAACGAAAGTCCTCAGCGAAAATATCAAAGCCCCATAAAAAAGCTAACAGCAACATGACAATTGTTTTTCTAAACATTCGCTTATTCCTCCCTTACGATCCATCCCATAGCACAGAAATCTCGACATTAATTTATCGGAAAAGAGCATTGCACGCGGGTATAATAATCTCAATAGATACACTTAAATAAATGATGATGCAATTATGAACGATACGGTACCTGGCACGATATATTTAAAAGACTACACCCCACCTCCTTACTTAGTTAAAGAAATTGAGCTTGAGGTAGAAATATTTTCATCCTACACACAGATAAAGTCTCGCTTAAATATCTCACGAGATGAGAAAGCTTGCGACAATCCGCCACTTGAGTTGAATGGCGTCGATCTTGAGCTTGTCGCTGTGTCGCTTAACGATATTCCTTTATCCGAGGATAAATATGTCTGTACCTCCGAATATCTAACCTTAGAAAATCTCCCTGAATCATTTGTGTTGGAGACCGTTGTTCGGATTCGACCGCAAGATAATACCCGTCTCGAGGGTCTCTATGGATCCAAAGATGGTTTGTTTACCCAATGTGAAGCAGAAGGATTTAGAAGGATCACATATTTCATAGATCGACCCGACGTGATGAGTTGTTACAGCGTCACGATAATAGCAGACCAAGCGGAATATCCAATTCTCCTGTCTAACGGAAATCTTGAAGAAGAAGGTAAGCGAGGCGATGGGAAACACTGGGTACGTTGGATCGATCCTTTTCCTAAACCGAGTTATTTGTTTGCTTTGGTCGCCGGTAAACTAGATAAAAAAGAAGATCAATTCACAACCTTTACTGGCAAAAAAGTTACGCTCGCCTTTTATGTCGAGCCCGGCAAACTTGATCAGTGTGAATTTGCTATGGAAGCTCTCAAGTCTGCCATTCGCTGGGATGAAGAAGAATTCGGACTTGAGTTAGACCTTGAACGCTACATGATTGTCGCTGTCAGCGATTTCAACATGGGTGCAATGGAAAACAAAGGCTTAAATATCTTCAATACGAAATACGTATTAGCACGATCTGATACTGCCACCGACCATGACTTCATGATGATTGACAGGGTGATTGCTCATGAATATTTTCACAATTGGACAGGAAATCGAGTGACTTGTCGAGATTGGTTTCAGCTTAGTCTAAAAGAAGGCCTCACAGTTTTCCGAGACCAAAGATATGGGGAAGATAGGTACAATAAAGCTGTACAAAGGATACAGGAAGTTAGAATTCTAAGGAGCGCGCAATTTCCTGAAGATGCTGGCCCAATGGCACATCCTATCCGTCCGGCAGCCTATATGGAGATCAGCAACTTCTATACAGCTACCGTCTATAACAAAGGTGCCGAAGTTGTGAGAATGATACATACTTTGGTAGGGGATTCAGGTTTTCGTAAAGGAATGGACCTCTACTTCGATCGCCACGACGGCCAAGCCGTAAGAACTGAAGAGTTTGTGTCGGCCATGTCCGATGCAAATAGTTTTGATCTAACCCAATTCTCTCTCTGGTACCATCAAGCAGGTACCCCAATAATAAACGTGGAGAGCCAATACGATATAAGTTCGAATGAATATACTTTAACGTTTAGCCAAGAAAGCGTGGGGGCAGATCCAGACACCAATAATTTACCACTACACATTCCCATTAAACTTGGCTTATTAAACGAAAATGGCGAAGAAATACCGGTCCCGATTGATGACCACCACGAGGTGTTCGCTTTACGTGACGTGAGACAGAGCATTACTTTTAGTAATATTAGTAAGCCACCTGTCCCATCTCTGTTACGTGATTTTTCTGCGCCGGTTATATTAAAATACGACTATAGCGAATCCGATTTGGCGCTGCTAGCGGCTCATGATGCAGACCCATTTAATCGATGGGAAGCTTCGCAGAAACTAGCAGTAGGTACCATATTAGACGCTATATTAGCATTTCAGGAAAAACGCCTGCCAGACTATGGGCAAGGGGTTATAAATGCCAGCAGAATGGCTCTCGAAATGCCTCAAACTGAGTCGGCCTACGCTACAGAGATACTGACGCTACCGAGTGCGTCATATATTGCTGAACAAATGGAAACAGTCGATCCTGAGGCCATACTGCTGGCACGCACTGGTCTTAGAATACAAATTGCCAGTTCCCTAGAAGATCGGTTTGCTGAAGTTTATGTGGCCACCGATAACGGAAGCGACTACGACCCTAATGCCAGTTCCGCGGGAGCTCGAAGTTTACGCAATATATCACTCAGTTACATGATGGAATTACAAAAGTCGGAAGTACAAAACCTCTGCCTTAACCAACTCCAAAATTCAAACAATATGACTGACTGTATGGCCGCACTTGGTGCGCTAGCTAATAGCGAATCTCCGCAGAGACACACTGCGCTCGAGTGGTTTTACGACAAATGGAAGACCGAACAACTTGTGATCGACAAATGGTTCTCGGTTCAAGCAACTGCGACCCTGCCCAATACCCTCGATAACGTGCGAGAGCTAATGAAGCATCCAGACTTTGACATAAAGAACCCTAATCGGGTTCGATCTTTGATAGGTGCGTTCTGTCAAGGAAATCACTCACATTTTAATGCCGCCGACGGAAGCGGCTATTACTTCGCAGCCGAACAAATCTGCGCAATAGACCCACTTAATAGTCAGATCGCCGCTAGACTTGCACGATCATTCGATCGCTGGAGACAATTTAGCGAACAACACCAATCACATGCTAAGGAAGCTCTACTAACAATAAAAACCGCTAAAAATTTATCGAAAGACACGACAGAAGTCGTCTCGCGAGCCCTTTCTTAAAAATTACCGCGCCCTAATACTAACGCAGAAATATTACTGAGAGTCTTTCAGCTCCGCCGCCGCTTTTATTACATCCTCAGCAATACTGTTAGGACAAGGCGCATAGTGGGAAAACTCCATCGAGAACTGGCCTCGTCCCGAAGTCATAGTACGCAGGTCACCAATGTAACCAAACATTTCGCTCAGTGGCGCAGCAGACTTTATCCTCACTCCGGAAACTCCAGCTTCCTGAGCCTTAATCATTCCCCGACGACGATTAAGGTCTCCAATAACATCACCTACATGGTCGTCCGGAGTGAAAACATCAATATTCATCACCGGCTCGAGTAATTGTGGGCTGGCTTTGGGCAAAGTCTGTCTATAAGCGGCTCGAGCGGCCGTCTCAAAAGCCACTGCCGAAGAATCGACGGCATGGAACGCCCCATCCATCAATGTCACCTTAATATCTTGCATAGGATAACCAGCTAAGACTCCTTCAGCTGTACTTAGTTGAAATCCTTTTTGTACTGCAGGCCAAAATTCACGGGGAACATTACCACCGGTAACTTTTGACTCGAACAAAAAGCCGGTCCCCACCTCGCCAGGCTCTATCACATAATCAATTTTCGCAAACTGACCAGCTCCACCTGTCTGTTTCTTATGAGTATAAACATCCTCGGTCCGCTGTGTAATGGTCTCTCTATAAGCTACCTGAGGCTTACCAACCTCTACTTCACAACCGTGCGTTCTCTTTAAAATATCTACCTTAATATCCAGGTGGAGTTCACCCATCCCCTTAATAATCGTCTCACCACTTTCCTGATCCGTCTCGACTCTAAAAGATGGATCCTCAGCAATCATTTTGCCGAGGGCTATACCGAGTTTTTCTGCGCCAGCTTTATCCAAAGGCGCTATCGCAATTGAGATCACAGGATCTGGGAAAACCATCGGCTCTAAGGTAGCTGGTTGGTTCTGATCACACAACGTATGCCCTGTTTGAACATTCTTCATACCAAGTACAGCAACTATGTCGCCCGCTTGTGCCGAATCTACATCATTCCTCGAGTCAGCATGCATTTCAACAATACGTCCAATCCGCTCTGTTTTACCCGTAAAGCTATTGAGCACAGTAGAACCTTTAGAAATCATACCCGAATAAATTCTAATAAAGGTTAATGCGCCGTAACGATCGTCCATAATCTTAAATGCTAGAGCACGCAAAGGCTTATCAGGATCAACTAATGCTAATTCCCCCGTTTCTTCACCTTCTAAATTAACCTCAGGTTGCGGAGTTACCTCTGTCGGATTTGGAAGATAATCAATTACAGCATCCAAAATTAATTGCACGCCTTTATTCTTGAAAGAAGAACCACAATAAGTAGGGAAAAAACTTAAATCGATGGTGCCTTTTCTTAAACACGCTTTAAGAGTCTCTATGCTAGGCTCTTGACCTTCCAGGTATTGCTCCATCGCGTCATCATCCATTTCAACCGCGGCCTCAACAAGCTTCTCCCGATACTCCTCCACTTGCTCAACCATATCCTCAGGAACGTCAGAAATAGTGTATTTCGTCGGGTCACCAGATTCATCCCAAACCCAAGCCTTGCGGGTCAAAAGATCCACCACACCCGAAAAATCATCCTCTATGCCGATAGGAAGCACCATTACCACCGGGCGTGCACCCAAAACTTTTTCCACCTGTTCAACAACTCTATAGAAATCGGCGCCAGTCCTATCTAATTTATTCACGTAGATGATACGCGCCACAGCTGAATCATTTGCATAGCGCCAATTCGTCTCCGATTGAGGCTCGACTCCTCCAGAGCCACAAAAAACACCCACACCTCCATCCAAAACTTTAAGCGACCGATAGACCTCGATAGTGAAATCAACGTGTCCGGGAGTATCGATGATGTTAAACCGATGGTCTTTCCAAAAGCAGGTTGTGGCCGCGGACTGAATAGTAATACCTCGTTCTTGTTCTTGATCCATAAAATCAGTAGTAGCGGCACCATCATGCACCTCACCAATTTTATGTATTTTCCCCGTGAGTTTGAGAAACCGCTCAGTAGTAGTGGTCTTACCCGCGTCAACGTGTGCAAAAATCCCAATGTTTCGATAAAGCGTAAGATCTGTCATTTCAAGCCTCTAAAAAGCTGCATTACTATTTGCTCTCACAAATCGAGTAATTATTTTAAATATTGTTGGAAAAATCCTGAGCGTATCTTTGTATTAAAACACCGAAACGCACTCATTAACCTAGAATCGGCGAAATTATATGAGCAAAATGAGTATTTTTATAGTTTTCATTTGATATATATACCCGATTCGTCAAAATTAGAGCTAATTTTTAGTATTATTTTAATTTTCAGACTTTTTCTTGCAAAACTTTATCACTTGAACGATGTGCTAAATACGTAATCTCTTTATAATGGGACAGCACATGCATTAAACATCTGTAAACAGAAAATGAAAGGGAACGCTTTTGACAACCTTCGTATTGGTACACGGCGCTTGGCACTCAGGCAATCATTTGGAGCCAGTAGCAGAGCATATCAGGAGCTTTGGTCACGAGGTCTTCCTACCAACGCTAAGGGGTAATGGAAAAAATGATGATAAGTCTACGGGTTTGGAAGAAGCGGTAACATCCCTTCTAAAATTTATTGACAAACAAGGCCTGTCGGACTTCGTTTTAGTTGGCCATAGCTATGCGGGAATGGTCATCACTGCGGTGGCTGATCGTATACCCCACCTAATCCGGCGATTAATTTATTGGAACGCTTTTGTCCCTGTAAATGGTGAATCACTCAATGATCTAGTTCCTCCTGAATTTTTGACATTATGGAAAGAAGCTCTAAAGCCTGATGGCTCTGTACTCTTACCCTACTCGATTTGGCGAGAGCGATTTATCAATGACGCGACGCACGAAATGGCATCGAGTACCTATGAAAGTCTGAATTCACACCCGTTAAAAACCTTTGAGGACAAAATTTCACTCTCCAAGGATCCCTCGGAGATGACGATCGGCAAGACTTATATCAACGCAACGGAGGATACATGTTTCCCGCACGCCATGAACTGGCATCCTCGACTGTCAGAGAAACTAGGGTTTTTCCGGCTTATTCAATTATCGGGTAGTCACGAAGTATGTTTTACAAATCCTACTTTATTGGCAGAGAAAATTATTTTAGGTGCTGACGCTTAAATTACTCTAACGAGTCTACCAGCCGTTCCAATGTAAAACATCATCAAGTGGCAAACGAGCCGCTTCACGAAAGCCCGAACCAGAATAATAAGCCACTGGCATCAGTACGGCCTGAGTTAAATTATCCGGAAGATTTAAAACCTCTGCGACTTTCTGAGACTCTTTAAGATGGACAGATGTCCAGCATGTTCCCAATCCTCGTGACCTAGCTGCCAGCATAAAAGACCAAGCTGCAGGCATAATCGAACCATACGCTGACGCTTGTTCAAACAGAGGCATCTCAGGCAAATTACCGGTGGCGCAGAAAAGAACATGCGCCGGCGCCTTATGAAAGTTATCTCTTAAATAAAGCGCCGAGTCAATCATCCGCTGATCTCCGCCGGAGTAATTTTCAATACTGCCATCAGACTTCTCAGCAGACTCGGACCAATACTTATCAAACGTATCACGATAAATATCACCTAATCTTTCTCTGAGCCCACGATCCGTAACCACGACAAAATGCCATTGTTGTGTATTAGTTTGCGAAGGCGCCTGCAAGGCCACAGTGATGCAGTCCTTTAGCACCTCGTCAGGTACCGCTTTTTCAAAATCCAATCTGAGCCGCACTGACCGGGTAGTCTTTAGCAAAGCATCGGACCCTTTAATGTTAATTTTATCCGACATACTCCCCTCCGTCTAAAAAACTAGTGAAAGCGCATGAGACTTTTCAGCCACATACGCTTTCCTAACCGCGCTAGGCTACCGCGGCTTTTAAGCTACGAACCATAAGAGAAAGTGCTTCTTTACCTGCCTCCAATGCTCCAGGGAAAAGAGTGAAACCATGAATAGTCCCGTCAAAGCACTTGTATTCTGACGAAACGCCCGCCTCACGAAGTCTATCGGCATATGCCTTACCTTCATCTCTCAGAGGATCGTAACCCGCTGTGATTGTTAAGGCTGGTGCTAGGCCACTTAAATCTTTCCTCGCCATGACGGATGCAGTTTCTCCAAGTAAATCACTAGGCTCGTTCACTAACAAACCGCCAAACCAAGCCATATCCTCCATAGAGAGAAAGTATTCACCGCCTCCAAACTCTTCTCTTGATGCGTAGACAGTTTCAGAGAAATCTGTAACTGGATACACAAGTAACTGAAATTTGATTTTTCCTTTCAGTTGCTGAGCCACTACCGCGGCCATGTTGCCCCCTGCGCTGTCACCTGTGACAGCGACCTTAGACGCGTCACCGCCCAGAGTTTCTGCGTTAGCAATCACCCATTTAGTTGCATTGATACAGTCATTAACACCTGCGGGAAATTTATGCTCGGGTGCCAGCCTGTAATCCACCGCAACAACAATCATATCTGCCTCATTTGAAAGATACCGACATTGATTGTCATGCGTCTCCAAGTCACCAATCACCCAGCCGCCTCCGTGATATACGACGAGTACTGGTAGCTTTTCTCCTCCCACGTCGCGTGGGGTGTAAACACGCACTGGAATATCGCCATCTGGCCCAGGAATAGTTCTATCGCTACTATCGTGAATTGGGATCACCTCCCCCCCCAAACTTCGCACCAGTTGTAAAAAAACATCCCTACAAGTATCTACCGGCATTTCATGCAGTGCCGGACCGCCTTGGGCCGCTATGTTCTGTAGCAAGGCGTCTGTTGTTTGATCAAGAGCCATATTATTCTCTCCTTAAAATCGCAATATTTGATGGTAATTTTCAATCCCGCAGCAGTCTCTTAGCTTCAACTTAATTCCGATTGCGAAACTGTTTTAAAGGATAAAGTTAACAGAAACGAGACCAGATGTTCCAATTTATTTTTAGTCGAAGACGGAGAAAGCTTATCCAACCGATGCAGGATGGCCAATTTCTCGGTTATACTGCAGCTTTTTATGGGATAGAAAAAACCAAAGGTGCCGACTTTATGCTCAAAATAATCAACTCACTGCTGGTGATTTTCACGACAGTGGCAACCCTAAGTGTTTCATCTCAAGAAATACGTCAAGATGATACTGAAAGGCTACTATTCATTGAACCAGACGGCTGGCAGCAAATCTTCACAGATAGAGTGGATAATCTTTCTACTACTGAATATGCCCCCAACGGTTCTACCGAAAAAGACTGGAAAGAATTATTGTCGGTCCAGCAATTGCTCAACGTACCCGATGCCGACCTCGACGAAATGGTAACGCGAGTGGTAGATCATTTATCAAGATCATGTGCAGATTTTGACATTAAGCCGATAGCGCTCAGCGGTGTTTCGCATCAATATCCAACTCTAGGCCTTATGGTTTTTTGCGGCGCTAGCACTCAGAACGGTCTTGGAGAATTTAGTATTATTCGCGCTATTTCAGGAAAAGAAAATTTTTATATTCTCCGCAAGAGCTGGCGAACGGAACCTTTTTCAACCGATGATGGAGCTCCTGTCGACATGGAATCAAGAAAATTCTGGCTAGGATACCTGTCTTATCTATCTGTCTGTCAGCCAGGACTGGGAAACTGCCCCCCTCGCTAATAGCTCTGTCACTCAGAAGTAAGTCTATCAAATTTGTAGGATAGCATTTTAGTTTCCCAAAAAAAAACGCGCCTGCAGCGCGTTTTAAGTTTGTACATTGCTAATTAAACTAAAATCCACTCACCGTTACCACAAAGTCACCACCGACCGTTCTTTTCTCTTTCCTGATGAGGTTCTCTCTTCGAACCTTAGCATAACGCTCTTCCTTCATGCTCGCCAATTCCCAGGCAACATTCGAAACAAAAGGCTTATCGCTAACATTCGTAGTTAGCAAATCAACCACATCGACTTCTATAGCAGCAAATACTTCGTCGTTCATATCACTATAATATCGATGCCCCATTTTGAAATTCACACCATCGAGTATCTCGGACTCGAGCGATCCCTGCCAACCGTTGTCACCTTTAGTACCTGGACTAGAAGACCATCTGAAGTAAGTGCCGTAAATTTTCGTACGGGGCAAATATGGCAATGGCATCCCGTATTCAATATCAAATCCATCCATGGCACGCTCTTGAGAAAGAGCACCTGCACGACCTAACTTCCATCCACTAGTACCCCAATAGTAGTTAGCATTGATCTCCCATATGGTAGTCCTGAGTTCAGCACCGACCGACACTCGCTGATGATCAAAAGGAAACTCGTGGTCATAAAACGCATTCACGCCCATTAGTAACTTATCACCCATAGCTAAATGCCGAGCTCCAAGACCTAGGTTAACCGTAGTTCTACGATCATACTGCGACGCACTGGCTTGCAAAAACATCAACTCAGTATTGTCGGCATTTTCAAGCAAAGGGGTTAGGATTAACAAGCTGCCTTCAAGCTCCTGCTCATCATTCCAAGTAATCTCGACTTCAGCGGTTGGGAACAAGCTGAGTAAAGTACCCTCGGCCATAGTTTGAGCCTTGCCAGTTAGGTTACTTGTCCCTGCTTGCAACACCTGGCTAACATCACCACTAGTCGCCGCACGAAACAACTGTTTCCCAGTTTCTTCCGCAATACCAGGCTCATCAGCGCTTATTGAGCCGATAACTAGAAATGATAAAAAGCCAATAACTAACCGATTTAGTAATTTCACCCAGTAACCCCTGCGTTATGTCAAAACTTAATTGCTTATCATACCCTTAAATTACTCCAGTGTAGAGCACTTTAGCACCGCTCACAAAACTTTAATGGATCTCAACCTGGTTATTTTTGCGGCGCAACATTAAATCGCTAGGATTGATAATTACCTCATTTCCTCGGCTCAATCATGAGTCCCTCATAAGTTCCCGATTTTTTCCAATTTTGCAGAAGGTCAAAAAAGGCCACAGGTCCTTTCCCATATGCATTAGATAAAAATCCGTTACTCTTATCATGGTTACCTTCGTTGTTGTAGTAACCTGGGGTGCACTCGGCGAAAAAACGCTCTCCTCGGTGCGCATTTCGCTTGATTAAGGCGACCCACTCTTCTTCCGCCTCTAAGGTTGGTTCTACCAAATTTGCGTTATCTTCCCCGCAATACTTTACAACGTGCGCGATATGCTTAGTTTGCTCGGTCAACAGGTGAACAAAGTTAGTGGTTAAGGCACTCTGGATAACTCCCAAAAAGTAACAATTAGGAAAGCCATGAGAGAACATACCTTGAAAAGTTTTCGGTCCATCCTTCCATTTATCGCTGAGCTTGAGATCATTTTTCCCGATAACCTCATATCCGGATCGTCGAGTGTAAGAGGTTCCAACCTCAAATCCTGTAGCGAAGATCAGGCAATCCAGTATATATTCTTTGCCGTCAACCACTACACCATTTTTTGTAATTTTGTCGACCCCTAAACCCTGAGTGTCTACCAACTTAACATTTTCCCTATTGTATGTCTCAAGATACTCATCGTGAAAACAGGGACGCTTACAGAACTGTCGATAGTATGGCTTTAAAGCGTCAGCAGTCTCTTTATCTTCAACTACGCTATCAACTCGATTTCTGATCGATTCCATCTTTTTAAAATCCGCTAATTCAGTAGCCAGTCCCATATCTTTTTCCGAAAGCTGCTCAAAGCCTTCCGGCGGGAGCATTCCAGTAAGATTTCTGTAGATTTCGGTCCACCCGTCGCCAACCATGTCCTCGTTCTCTAAACCGCCACTTACCAAGCTATTGAAGTTTTCCATTCTTCGCTTTTGCCATCCGGGCACAAGATTCTTTACCCATTCTGGATCTGTCTTTCGATTATTTCTGACATCGATTGATGATGGGGTACGTTGAAACACAAAAAGTTCTTTGGCCGATGCACCAAGATGGGGGATACACTGCACCGCGGTTGCGCCGGTACCAATAATACCTACTCGCTTATTTTCCAACCCGATTAAACCACCCTCTGACGATCCACCCGTGTAGTCGTAATCCCACCGACTAGTATGAAAAGTATGCCCTTCAAATTCATTTATCCCTTCAATACCAGGTAGTTTTGGCCGATTCAGCGGGCCATTGGACATAACAACGGACGTCGCCGTCATAACATCTCCGCGGTTAGTGTTTATCAACCAGACAGCGGAACCTTCATCCCATTTGATTTCCGTTACCTCAGTTTGAAGACAAGCATCTTTGTACAAGTCATAGTGGTCTGCCAATTTTTTACAATAGGACAGTATTTCAGGCGCGTGGGTATACTTTTCTATCGGCACATAGTTCATTTCTTCTAACAAAGGCAAATAAATGTAAGATTCCACATCACACATAGCTCCAGGATATCGGTTCCAATACCATGTTCCACCAAAGTCACTGCCTTTCTCAATAATGCGGACTTTGTCAGTACCAATCTCTCGAAAACGGGCCCCAGAAACTAGTCCACCAAAACCACCCCCAATAATCACCACATCAGAATGATCAGTTAGAGGAGCTCGATTAAATTCTTTATCTGCATAAGGATCATCCACGTATTTAGAGAAATCTCCAGCCGTCTCCTTGTACTGGCTGTTACCATCCTGCCTGATTCGTTTGTCGCGCTCGGTCTTATACTTTTCACGAAGCTCTTCAGGATTAAACCCCAAAGATTTTTCATCGAAGGCAATTCCAAAATCTCGCAATTTCGACATCTATTTCTCCTCACCAAAAACAGTATCTATCAAATGAAAAATCACCCGCACGAACTAAATCTTGCGCAACGCTCGGTAAAAAACCATACTTTTGAATTACCCATGAAATACGGTGAAATTAACTTATTTGATCACATAATTGAGTCTAAAGATTAGCAAAAATTAATCTCTTTGCGAAGGAGAACTTCATGTTCAAATCGCCACCACCAATTATTCCCATTTTTAAGGTGATAACATTCACTAGTAAGTCCGAAGCAGACCATAAGGAAAATCAACCGGCAAGCAATAAAGGAATGACAGCGTATGCAGCATATCCATGATCGGATCCTTTTTGGGGTAGGAACACCGCGAACATTCCGAGTTCACTGGGCTCTTCTTGAACTCGCCCTTCCTTACGAAACACGAGCATTGCAAACTAGAACCGCGCCCACAACGGGTGCTGAGTATAGAAAATTAAATATAACCGGCAAAATACCTACGTTGGTTGATGGGGATATCAGGGTTAGTGAGAGCGCGGGAATAATTAACTACTTGGCTACTAGATATAACTGTACTGGAAGAAGACTCATGCCGGCAGATATCCAATCTATAGCCGAGTATCATGAGTGGATGTCATTCATTTCAACGGAACTAGACGCGACTTCGCTATATGTGTTGCGACGCCATGAAGGGCTACCCGACATATACGGCCGCACGGACACCGCTTGCGTTGCGGCACGCAACTATTTTTCGCGGATGATCTCAGCAGCTTCAGAAAAGATAAAAGATGGTCGACCGTGTCTTGTGGGGACGACCTTCACTGGAGCAGATATCATGATGGTCAGCACTTTGGACTGGGCTGATCACGTCGGCTGCGACTATCCGAGTGTTCTCAAAGCGTACCGTGAACAAATTATCGCTAGAACGAGCTACTCTCTGGCCTTGCAAGCGAACAAAGCCAATTAGAAAAAGCTTATCCACCGACCGGTCAAATACCTTCCGCCCCCTGTAAAGGGCGGTCAGTATAAGTTTAATTGGCGTCCCCAAGGGGATTCGAACCCCTGTTGCCGCCGTGAAAGGGCAGTGTCCTAGGCCTCTAGACGATGGGGACTAATTTTGGTGGAGCCAGGCGGGATCGAACCGCCGACCTCTGCAATGCCATTGCAGCGCTCTCCCAGCTGAGCTATGGCCCCTGATTCATGCATATTACGAACAGAAGCAAGCATTCCGGTATTTGTCTAATACGTCTCAAGCTGGCGCAGATTACGGCACAGCACTCTAACTGTCAAGCTGACTGCACTCTGTTTTTTATATAAGCGAGTGCTAAATCGAGTCGCTTCACACATTCTTCGCGCCCAATTAGAAAAAGAGTTACGTCAATACCTGGCGATGCAGCGATACCAGTAACAGCAACACGCAGTGGTTGAGCAACTTTACCTAGCTTCATATTATACGTACTTGCGACTGTTTCCACTAAATCATGCAATTCAGCCGGCGTCCAAGGGTTTTCATCTAACAACAGCGCTCGTATGGCTTCCAAGGGTTCCTTTACAGCTCCCCGCAAATATTTTTTTGCCGCACTCTCCTCATGGCCTAAAAATGGTCCATAGAATGAGGTACTTTTTTCAACCATTTCTACTAATGTCTTTACTCGAGTCCTTTGCGCATCGACCACTAGCATAAATTTCTCATTATCTTCTATATGCAAACCAGCCTTCACGAAGTAAGGTCGTACATATTCGGCTAATTCTTCAAGCGGAGTCTCATGTATATAATGCTGGTTGAACCATAGTAGTTTCTCCTGATCAAAAGCAGACGCTGATCTATTTATGCCGCCTAAATTAAACTGTTCAATCATCTGATTGATCGAAAAAATTTCATCGTCCCCCTGAGACCATCCAAGTCTCACTAAGTAATTCAACAATGCATGCGGTAAGATACCCTCATCTCGATAACTCAGAACACTCGTCGCACCCTCGCGCTTCGAAAGGCGCTTACCGTCCGCGCCATTTATCATAGGTATGTGCGCGTAAGTCGGACGCGGCGCCTCTAAAGCGTCAATAATGTGTAACTGCCTAGCGGTGTTATTTAAATGATCATCTCCTCTTATAATGTGTGTAACATTCATATCGAAATCATCTACCACAACTGTCAAGTGATAAGTTGGCACTCCGTCAGAGCGCATAATGATTAAATCATCGAGTTCAGAATTATCAATCTTCACTACGCCATGCACTTCGTCATCTATAGTTATAATTCCTTCAAATGGGGTACGGAATCGGACAACATAACTTCCATCTTGGACATCGCTATACCTATCACGGCAGTAACTATCGTAGCGTGGCTTTATTTTGGCCGCGATTTGTTCCTCCCGAAGTTTATCCAACCTTTCGCGATCGCAGTAGCATCTGTAAGCCCATCCCGAGTCGAGTAGTTGATCAACAACCTCTTTGTATCGGTCAAATCTATCGGTCTGGTAGTAAGGACCGCTATCATAATCAAGACCCAACCAACGCATTCCTTCCACGATGACATCAACAGCTTCCTGAGTTGACCTTTCTCGATCGGTATCCTCCAGTCGGAACACAAGTTCACCATTGTGTTTCCGTGCAAACAGCCAGTTGTAAAGTGCTGTGCGAGCACTCCCAATGTGTAAGTCGCCGGTAGGGCTAGGAGGGAAACGAGTAACTACATTCATAAAATTAATGCGCTATTTTGATTTATAGTCATTATATTGCATTGAGGGACTGCAACGCATTATCAATTTTTATTTTATTCACTACCGGTTAGATCAGTATTGAATGCAGATAGCTTGTCGATAAATAATGAGCAATTTACTATATTATCCTAAATATGCTTTGCTACAGTTTTAGTGCCAAGTTAAAACCGCTACGGGAGTAACCAGAAAAAAGGGAGCTATGAAATGGCCGCATCCAATTTAAAAAGCGCAACTAATTTCCTATTCGATGACAGCAGAATTGACTGGGGACCATTCCCTTATGTCGAAAACGCGGAATTCTCACTTTACGATTTCGATGAAGAACGGCAAATTATCGACCTAATATTTAAATTTCAAGCCGACAAAAAGATAACTGTCCATACTCATATTGCACAAACTAACATGCTCATCGTCTCCGGAGAACTCAGGATTTACGAAACCGACGGAACAATCAAAGAGATTCGACAGGCTGGACAATACTACAGGGGGAAAAAGGACGATACTCACAGCGAAGGAGGTGGCCCTGATGGCGCAGTAGTGTTCTATAGTCTCAGGGGGGATGGTCGACAAGAACTGCTCAACGTCATAGAAGAAGAGGAAATAATAGCGACTATCAAACTCGATGATGTGCGTGCAATGTGGGCTCAAAAACTAGCCAATTAAAAATGAAAAACTATTGGTAACTGGTCGAGCGCGACGTATAAAATGAGTTAGTGCGCAAAGCTAGGGTTTTCGTTTAAAATCTTCTTACTATGAACAATCCTACTGAAACCAAAGTCAGAAGAGTCCTAACCGGAATTACCACAAGTGGAATACCTCATCTTGGTAATCTGGCGGGAGCGGTGCTTCCGGCCATCTCGGCGAGCCGAAAAGCGGGCGTATCCAGTTTCTTATTCCTAGCCGATTATCATTCCCTAATCAAGAATCTAGATCCCTCCTTGACTCATGACTCGAGTTTTGAAATTGCTGCCTGTTGGTTGGCCTGCGGACTGGATCCCACAAACGTCACTTTTTACCGACAGTCTGACATTCCTGACATTTTCGAACTCAACTGGATCCTCAGTTGTCTCGCCGCGAAAGGGCTGCTGAATAGAGCACATGCCTACAAAGCGGCAGTAACAGATAATGAACTAGCTGGATCGAAGGATCCAGATAAAGGCATCACGATGGGCTTATATAATTATCCCGTGCTCATGGCTGCAGATATATTAATGTTCAAAGCAAATGTGGTACCTGTGGGACAGGATCAAAAGCAACACATCGAAATGACACGAGATATAGCGATGCGTTTTAATCATCACTATGGAGAGCTCTTTACTATACCTGAACCTCAAATCGACGAAGTAACCGGAGTATTGCCTGGGATCGACAGTCAAAAAATGAGTAAAAGCTATAACAACACTATTCCAATATTTGCCGAAGACAAGAAACTTCGAAAAGCTGTGATGAAAATCAAAACAAACTCGTTAGAGCCTGGCGATCCAAAAGATCCGTCAACCTGTTCAGTTTTTAAAATCTTTAAAGCTTTTGCAACAGAGAGTGAAGTGGCCGATTTTCGTCAAAGTTATGAAAATGGAATTGCTTGGGGTAAAGCTAAGGAAACGCTATTTTCATTACTTAATGAAGTGCTGACACCATATCGCGTCGAGTATCAAAAACTTACTCTCGATAGAGGCTTTGTAGAAAACACTTTACAGGAAGGTGCTGGTAAAGCGCGCGCTGTGTCCGAACCACTTTTACAGGACATAAGAAAAGCGGTCGGAATTAAGGCGTTTAGTCGTACTAAAATCTAGTTACCTAATCACCTATTGACTCCGCCACCCCTGTCCCCTCACCCAAATGGGAGCTATTCGAATAGCGTATTCAGTTGGTATCTGGGCACGGAGCTGTCGGGCTATCGGGCCCTCAGGATCGGAAATGTAACGAGCAATCATCAAATTGGTCACCCTTTCACCATCGGACAAGTCAAGTACTGCAGTCCCTTGCCCTCTTATCACTTTATATTTGGCGTCCTCGCCTAAAGCAATCTCAAAAGCACACTTTCGGTTAGTCGCGAGATTTCTGCGCAGTAAAGTACTTTTCTGAGTGATACACCAAAAATGATCATCGTGATATAAAAACCATAGAGTCGAAATGAGCGGGAACCCATTCGGCGATTGTGACGCTAGGCGAACCGGCTTTTTCAGACCCCTAAGTAACTCTTGGATCGTTGAACTGGGTAAGGATTTTACTCGAGCTGTACTCATGTTTTGCATATTACCCTGAAAAAAAAATAAAAATAACTACTTTAATTACTAACGACACTTCACCGAATCCATTAGTATTAAAAATCCACAAAAACTGTTGTTAGTGTTAAACACAGTAACATGGGGGGTATAAAGAGTGACGGGGAGTTTATTAGACCAACTCGGTAATTTATCAGATGACGATTGGGGAGGCTCTAATCCTTTATCCTTATCTTTTCGAAACAACCCGTACCCAGGCCTGAGGAAACTCCGCGAAACCGACCCCATTAACCAAACACCTCTCGGAGTATGGAGGCTAACCCGTTACGCGGATATTACTAATGTTCTAAAAAGTTCCTCTGTGTCAATGACTCTAGCCGATGGCAGTTCTCCCAGCTTCGATCCGTTGGATACTAAAGGTGACTTCCATAACTTCATGTTAAATATGGACGGGAATGAACACTTACGGTTACGCCGATTAGTGATAAAAGCGTTCACCGGCAACGCGATCAAAATGATGCAAACAGCTATTGACGAGGCTGTTAGTAAAGCTATCACTAAGGGGCTGGCAGAGGGGGGGATGGATATCTGTGACGATCTGGCGGTCGATCTCCCAAGTAGAATGATATGCCGCATTATGGGGATACCTGATAGTGACCGTCTTATTTTTCAGAAATGGGCCGGAGAGAGGACTAAAGCTTTTTGGGCCAAATTTCTCCCTGAATCTGAACAACTGAAAGTCCGACAAGCTGGTGAAGATCTTGCAAACTACTTCGAAGATCTAGTTAAAGCTAGACGCGTATCTATGAAAGATGATTTGATTTCCGAACTCATCAGAGCGGAAGATGCGGGCGATCGTCTGAGAGAAGGCGAGCTTGTTATACAGGCCATAGGGCTATTAGTAGCAGCATATGAAACAACTACAGGCCTCATTGGAAATGGTCTTTTAGCGTTTATTAAAAATCCATCACAAATTGCTCTGCTCTATAGTAAGCCGGAACTTATTGATAACGCGGTGGATGAATGCCTTCGATACGACACACCTATTCTTTTCAATTGGAGGGTGCTAGAAAAGCCATTAAATATCGGGGACAAACAGCTAATGAAAAACTCTGTTCTCTGGCTAATGTTGGGCGCTGGAAACAGAGATCCGGAGCGCTTTCCGGATCCAGACAGGTTTGATATCACTCGGTCTGATCGTGGTCATCTTTCGTTTGGCGGAGGATCACACTATTGTCTTGGAAATCAGTTCGCGCGAATGGAAGGAAAAACGGCAATCAGAGAACTCCTCACACGTGCGCCAAACATAAAACTTCTTGAAGACGAAATGGAATGGTCAAATTCATTTTTTAGAGTACTGAGTAAACTGCCGGTCGAATTCACGTGAGGTTCACGGTCACATTTGTCGATATTTGTCGTACGCCAACTAACAGGCGTCTTCATTCGTGGGGCTCGTACTGGTATCATAATTGTTATTCAGTTCAGCCCAGATAAAGGATTTAAACCGCTATGGATGTCGAAGAAGCTATCCGATCACGTCGGTCGATCAGAGCGTTTACCAAACAAACCGTTAGTAAGGAAAAAATAGAAAAAGTACTGTCAATTTCTCAACGCTCACCAAGTGGAACAAATACGCAGCCGTGGCATGCTTATGTTTGTGCGGGGAAAGTGCGCGACTCGATCGTGAAAGATGTGTGTGAATTGTTTGATTCTGGGCAAGCGCATAGCTATGCCGAATACGACTACTACCCCGAAAAATGGAACGAATTGCATACCTCACGACGACGGAAAATTGGTTGGGATTTATATGGCTTAGTAGGCATTCAAAAAGGAGATCGAAAACGAACAGCAATACAAGCACGAAGAAATTACTGTTTTTTCGATGCACCAGTGGGAATTTTCTTCACAACCGATGCGTATTTAGGAAAAGGAAGTTGGTCTGATGTGGGGCTTTATATGCAAACGGTCATGTTAGCAGCCAGAGGCGAGGGCCTGCACACCTGTCCCCAAGCTGCTTGGATTACTTTTCAGGAACCAATCTTTAAACACCTCAATATACCCAGAACCCAAGTGCTAGTCTCTGGAATGGCACTAGGGTACGAAGACACCTCTGCGGTCGAGAATACGTTGGTAAGTGTAAGAGAAAAACTTGAAAATGTTGTTCATTATAGTGGATTTGACTAGAGAATAAGAAAGGTATTTTATGAAACTCATACGATGGATATTAGGGAAAATAATTATCTCGCTCGATTTAATCACGCGCTCCACGCCCGTGAAACGAGATGCCGCTGCCCAAGAAAAAATTAATGCCATCAGCAGGCGATTCAGCCTTTACCACTTCAATGCATGCCCTTTTTGCGTGAAAGTTCGGCGTCACTTGCACCACAAAGCTATCAATATTGAGCTACGAGATGCAAAGAATAATTTAGGGCACAAGCAAACTTTAATTGAAGAAGGGGGTAAGCATAAAGTTCCCTGCCTTCGCATTGAGCAGAAAAACTCTCAGGTAACGTGGCTATACGAATCAAATGACATCATAGCTTATCTTGATGAAGAGTTGCGGTCTATCTGAGGGAGTACTCGATCAACCGCGAAAACTTATTGCTCTACCAATTGACCATCTTGATAATAAATTTTTTTAACCAACACGCCATCCCGATCAAAATATTTCCAATTTCCATGCTCCCTGCCATTTTGATACAGAATCTCAGCTTTCCGCTTGCCGTTGTCATAGAAATACTCAGTCAAACCACTAAGTCGTCCATCAGAGTAGCTCACTTTTGCGATGATCCCGCCGTTTAAATTTCGCTCAATTAGCCGTCCATGCAATGGTTCGTCAGTTCGCCAGTCATAGGCTATGCCATTCTTCATGGTAACTTTTCTCAACTCGCTGGTTTCAATATCAAGCATCGTGTCTTTCGTTAAAAAGTAAAAGCCAAAGGCCACTGCGAAAGCTAACGGATATACGATCGTACGTTTCATTTGATATCAGGCTTTCTTTATTGACGCGGCAAAACGCTTCTTGCTTAGTGCCACATAACTAGATTCAGACTCTATCCCAATGTATTTCCTCTTTGTCTGAATGGCAGCGACTCCAGTTGTACCGCTCCCGTTAAATGCGTCCAAGACAACATCTCCCTCTTCAGTACAGGCAAGAATTAAACGAGTCATCAGTGAAAGAGGTTTCTGGGTAGGGTGTTTGCCATGGACCTTTTCACGCTTACTGGGCGCAGTCATTGTCCAAACATCCTTCATTTGTTTGCCATCATTGATTTCTTTCATAAGTTGGTAGTTAAACTTATGTTTGCTATTTTCATTTTTAGCCGCCCAAATAATTGTTTCCGTACTGTGAGTTAAATACCGGCACGAAAGATTCGGCGGAGGATTAGGTTTTTGCCACGTTATGTTGTTGATCAGTTTCATCCCGAGTTCTTGCATCGCGAACCCGATGCTATAAATTGAATGTAACGTACCTGACACCATCATCGAACCATTTGGTCTAAGGAGATTCTGGCATTTTCTGACCCAAGCGCGATTAAATTTCAGATTATTTTCGAAACCTGCGGATCGATCCCATTCACCCTTATTGACTTCTACCATTTTTCCATTTTGACAGGTTACGCCATCATTCGATAAGTGGTAGGGGGGATCACAAAACACTAGATCTGCGATCTCACCCCGTGTTTCGTACAACCTGTCCAAGACTTCTAAACAGTCACCTTCTATTAGTTCCGTGTTTTTTCGAGGCATATCGGCTCAACTATTTAAGAGGTCTAAAACTTTTACCTAATAGTAACTTTCTACCTGAAAGTAACTAAAATCGAACACCACATTTTGCCAACATCTTTTTTTGTACATCCCTAAAATAAGCGAATTGTCCAAACGGTATAGAAACTATAACTAGGAGACATTGATAAAAGAGGAAGATTAAAAAGATTCTTATTACCCAGTAAACTATTTCACCGTAGCTGCTGGAACCAATTCCGAAAAAATCCATCATGGGGCCAGCAAGAAGCACTGATAAAGTACCTGTTATCGCGAAGACAATATTAACTAGAATGAACTGATGCGTTGAGGTGATATTTAGTTTGGCAAATAATTTATTTAACATGCGAGTAGTATAGTCTTTTTGGTAAGCGACGCGAAAAATATTATAGTGCGCTTGCGAAAATCGTGAATCAACTCATAACAGGAATTAAATCGTCTCAACAGGTGTGACAGGTACTACTTGCACCTACTTTAACTTTTATTGACAATACAAGCGATACGAAATGTTTTGAGGTGCGATGATGAAAAATCAAGCAGACCACACCGCGGAAGTTACTGGCACCGCTTACAAAGTCGAAAGTGGTATTGCGACCATAACTTTAAACCGTCCCAATCAGTACAATACCCTCACTGAGCAGGTTATTTTAGACTTGACTAGCAAACTCGATAAGATCACCCATGATACAGAAATAAAAGTCTTAATAATCGCCTCAAATGGAAAAGCATTTTCTACCGGGCATGACCTAAAAGACATGCTCAGAAACAACAATGAGGCCTACTTTACCCACCTTCTGGGATTATGTTCCTCGATGATGCAAAAAATCGCAACCCTTACCCAACCGGTGATAGCTCAGGTTCAAGGTATTGCGACGGCAGCCGGTTGTCAGTTAGTCGCAACCTGTGATCTTGCGGTAGCAGGAGAATCCTCAATTTTTGCAACTAATGGTATAGTAAACGGTCTTTATTGTGCCACACCCTCTGTCGCAGTGAGCCGTGTTGTCCCTAAAAAAATTGCTATGGAAATGCTACTTACTGGCGACTTCATCTCATCAGAAAAAGCGGAAAAAATTGGCTTAATAAACAAAGTCACACCGGATGAGAATTTAGTTGCGGAGACAAAACTGCTCGCCCAAAAAATAGCCGAAAAATCGCAATTTGCAGTGAGTTTGGGTAAGGCGTCATTCAACCGACAGTCAGGTAAACCTCTCACTGAAGCGTACGCACAAACTTCTGCTGACCTCGTGTGCAATCTACTCTCGCCAGATGGGCAAGAAGGACTGAACGCGTTTTCAGAGAAACGACAACCAAAATGGGAAGACGCCTAAGGACAAGAAAAATGACCGAAGAACATACTAATCCGTACGAAATAAACCTTGACCAAACTCCTGCCAACCACGTCCCGCTGACGCCGCTAACTTGGATCGAACGTGCTGCCGCCATATACCCTCAAGCCGAAGCAGTCGTTCATGGCCATCGGAAATATACTTGGAGCGAAACATTCGCACGGTGTAAAAAACTGCGCTCCGCACTGACAAAAAAAGGAATCAAAAAAGGAGATGCGGTTGCCGTTCTAGCAACAAATATTCCTGCCTTCTACGAATGTCTTTTTGGAGTGCCGGCGGCTGGTGCCATCATTAACCCTATTAATATACGGCTAGACAGTGACGCTATCGCTTTTATAATCGATCATGGCGAGGCGAAGATCTTGATTACAGATACTGAATTCTCTTCTGTCGTTAGGGATGCACTTAAAAAGTGTTCTAGCAACCCACTTGTAATAGATATTTCCGATGAAGAATCGCCTTCTGATGATCGACTAGGTGAAATTGAGTATGAGGAGTTTATAGAAACTGGTGATGCGGATTCAACATGGACTCTGCCCGATGATGAATGGCAAGCAATGGCCTTATGCTATACCTCTGGAACGACTGGCAATCCGAAAGGTGTTGTTTACCATCACCGGGGTGCCTATTTAAACGCTATTGGCTGCGCAATGTCATGGAATATGAACCACCATCCAGTGTATCTTTGGACTCTTCCAATGTTCCACTGCTGCGGCTGGACATTTCCTTGGGCAATTGCCGCGATGGCCGGTACTAACGTCTGTTTAAGAAGAATCGCAGCAAAAAATATTTATGATGCTATAAGCGAGCACAAAGTGACCCACTTTTGCGGTGCACCTATAGTGTTAAACTTCTTAGCGAATGCCGATCCCTCAGAGAAAAAGGAACTTCCACATACAGTCGAAGTCATGACCGCTGGTGCGGCACCTCCAGCGGCAGTGCTCAAAGCGACAGAGGCAGCTGGCTTTCACATAACTCACACTTACGGATTAACTGAAACCTATGGTCCCGCCGTGTTCAATGCGCCTCAAAAGTATTGGAAAGACCTTAATTCAGACGAGTATGCTGAAACTCTTATACGGCAGGGTGTTCGATACGCCGTGCTAGAAGACTTAGATGTCATGGATCCAGACACAATGACCCCTGTACCACGCGATGGCGAGACGATTGGGGAAATCATGTTTAAGGGCAACGTAGTTATGCGCGGCTACCTAAAAAATAAAGCCGCTACGGAAGAAGCCCTCGCTGGTGGCTATTTCCATTCTGGAGATTTAGCGGTCATGCACCCAGATGGTTACCTACAGATCAAGGATAGGTCTAAAGACATCATAATTTCTGGCGGAGAAAATATTTCGTCGATAGAAGTTGAAGAAACGCTGTATAAGCATCCAAGTATACTCGAAGCCGCAGTAGTTGCGCGGCCGGACGACAAGTGGGGCGAAACACCATGCGCCTTCGTATTCCTGAAAAATCATGAGAAATCGGTTACTGAAGAAGAAGTAATCGCATATTGTCGAAATAACATTGCAAAATTCAAAGCTCCGAAAACTGTAATCTTTATGGAACTGCCAAAGACCTCAACTGGTAAAATCCAAAAATTTAAATTGCGAGCTTTAGCAGATGAGATGGGTAGTCTGTGACAAATGTCAGACAAACAAAACTAGTTGAAGAGCCACGGAGCAATTTTACGCTTTTCTTCTTCATGCTTCTTAATCAAATCAGCGTGCTCTAAGGACACGCTGATGTCGTCCATCCCCTTCAACAATCGGTCACGTAATCCCGCATCAAAATCAAACGAGATCACTTGGCCACTGGGTGTTCCTACAGTAAGGTGCTCTAGATCTATGTTTAACTCGTAGCCTAGACATTCCGTAACTTCAGTGAATAATTGATCAATGATATCTGCGGGCAGTGCTATTGGTAACAGCCCGTTTTTACAGGAATTACTGAAAAAAATGTCGGCAAAGCTCGGTGCCAGCAAGGCTCTAATGCCATAATCAAAAAGAGCCCAAGGCGCATGCTCACGTGAGGAGCCGCAGCCAAAATTTTCTCGAGCCAATAAAATTCCTGCGTTCTGGTACCTCTCTTGGTTTAGAGCGAAATCAGGGTTTAATGGACGCAGCGTGTTATCTTGATCTGGGGAACCATGATCTAAATACCGCCACTCATCAAACAAGTTTGGCCCAAAACCAGTTCTTTTAATCGACTTTAAGAATTGTTTAGGTATAAGAGCATCTGTATCGACATTTGGTCTATCAATCGGAACCACAATACTTTTCAACTTGGTGAACTTTTCCATGACCTAGAAGTCCCTTATATCCACAAAATGTCCTGCGATACCTGCAGCCGCAGCCATTGCTGGACTAACTAAATGCGTTCGACCGCCTCTGCCTTGCCTACCTTCAAAATTTCTATTTGAAGTACTCGCGCACCGCTCACCCGCTTCAAGTTGATCAGCATTCATACCTAGACACATAGAGCACCCTGGTTCTCTCCATTCAAACCCCGCGTCCAAAAACACCTGATCCAACCCCTCAGATTCGGCCTGTGCTTTAACTAGACCTGAGCCCGGAACCACGAGAGCAGCCTTCACAGCAGCTGAGAGTCTTCGACCTTTAACGACCGATGCCGCACTTCTTAAGTCCTCTATACGGCTGTTGGTACAGGATCCAATAAAAACCTTATCAACAGTAATATCCGTAATAGCGAGTCCAGGACTGAGATCCATGTACTTGAGCGCATTACTCATGCCTATCCTTTTCATCTCGTCCTTTTCACTTTCCGGGTGAGGAATAACTCCATCAACGGGCAGTACCATTTCCGGCGAGGTTCCCCATGAAACCTGGGGCAAAATATCTTCAGCCGCTATCTCAATTTCCTTATCAAAAAACGCTCCATCGTCCGAGACCAAATTAGACCATGCGGATAATGCTACTTCCCATAAGTCTCCAGCCGGGGCATAAGGCTTTCCTTGCACATAGTCTCGAGTGACTGTGTCAAAAGCAATCAGACCAGCTCTAGCACCTGCTTCTATGGACATATTACAGACGGTCATACGACCTTCCATCGTCAGCTTTTGAATTGCCGAACCGGCATATTCGATAGTATAACCTGTACCGCCCGCAGTCCCGATCACGCCTATCACGTGGAGGATAAGATCTTTGGCAGACACGCCGACTCCTAGCGATCCCTCTACGCGTATACGCATATTTTTTGCCTTTCGCTGTACTAGGCATTGGGTAGCTAAGACATGCTCAATTTCTGACGTACCTATACCGAAAGCTAACGACGCCAGAGCTCCGTTGGTAGCAGTATGAGAGTCACCACATACGATGGTCATCCCAGGCAAGCTCCATCCCTGCTCGGGCCCCGTTACGTGAACAATACCCTGACGGGGGTCTCCTAAACCATGGTGAGTGATCCCATAGCGCGAGCAATTTCCGGTAAGCGTATCTAATTGCAATTTAGCGATCGGATCAGTGATATTGGTAATATCCTTTGTGGGGACGTTATGATCGGAGACTGCTTTTGTTGCCGAAGTCCTCCACAACGCTCTGCCTGCCATCTCCAACCCTTCAAAAGCCTGCGGAGTCGTAACTTCATGAGCGATATGTCTATCAATATACATAAGACACGAACCGTCATCGGATTCGTGAATCAGATGATCTTCCCAAAGTTTGTCATACAGTGTTTTCACAGACATTAAATTTACTTCTTACTTCTCGAAAATTTCAATTATTTTAGCCGATCGTCTCGATATATTCACCTGCACCGCAATCAAAGTGCATAATACATAATATGATTCTATTTGAAATTAATCACTTGCGACAATCGAAACGTATTGTCTCATGAGATAAACTCATTTCCTCTAACAAGATGCAGAATTACCTATGGCGAATGTAGACGAGCATGAAAAAGAAAAGTTCAATTCCAAATCACTCGATTGGTGGGATAAAAATGGACCTCTAAAAACGCTTCATGACATTAACCCGTGTAGGTTAAAGTATATAAAGCGTCATTTAGAGTTGAAGAGCGCATCGGCATGCGATATAGGCTGTGGAGGTGGTATCCTTAGCTCAGAGCTAGCACGAGAAGGTAGCCATGTCACTGCTATAGATGCCGCTCCAAAACTAATAGAGGTTGCCAAACTTTATGCTTCGGAACATAACCTAGATATCGAATATAAAGTAGACTTATCCTCAAATCTTGTTAAAACTCATGCTAATAGTTTTGACTTAGTCACCTGCATGGAGTTAATAGAACACGTTCCCGAACCCGGAGCTTTAGTTGAAGACTGCGCAAAATTATTAGCGCCAGGGGGGGTATTAATTATATCTACTCTTAATCGCAACTTAATTTCCTATGCGCTAGGTGTGTTCGCGGCAGAGTATTTGTTAGGATTGATCCCGAAAGGTACGCACGAGTATACAAAATTTCTAAAGCCCTCCGAATTGGCTAAGCTGGCAAGAAAAACTGGGCTAGAAACCCTAGACGTGAGTGGGATGTATTACAATCCCTTCACTCGTCACGCCGCGATTGGAACGCCCCCAGTAATAAATTACGTGGCAAGCTTTCAGAAGCCGTGTCTAGATGCTTGAAAAACTTCCGCCCGCGATTCTGTTCGATTTAGACGGAACCCTTGTCGATACAGCCGAAGAGTTTTTAATAGCAATAAATAGTTTACTTTATAGAGATAATTTACCCCTGATGTTGCTTGAATCAGTGCGACCATTAATATCAAAAGGTAGCAGAGAATTAGTAAAAAAAGCGTACGACCACAAATTAGGGTCCGGTCAGCTAGATTCGTATCATGTTGATTTTCTGACTAGCTATAAAGAAGAACTTGGCAGTGCAGCGCGCCTCTTCCAAGGTATGTCTAACGTGCTTGATGCCATCGAGGCGAGTGACCGTATTTGGGGAGTCGTGACTAATAAGCCCGCAGAGTTTACCGTCCCACTTCTTAAAAAATTAAACCTGTATAACAGAGCCGCCTGCGTTGTGTCCGGGGATACAACCCAACACCCTAAACCTCACCCTGCCCCACTGTTAAAAGCTTGCAGTATGATTAATCAGGGGACTGGAGACTGCATTTACATTGGGGATGATAAGAGGGATATTCTCGCAGCAAACGCCGCCGATATGCAGTCAATCATTGCATTATACGGATACAAAGATCCTAACCAGAACCCAGAAAAATGGGGTGCGTCAGCAATGATTAAGAATCCAATGGATCTCATGCCCGTTCTCGAAACCTCTGTGTTGTGAACAGCAGAGGAGTGATTTAATTGTTAGATGACGCTATTGTAGGTACCGATCTCTACTACGCCTCACTCTATTATCCGACACACATCCGAGAATCACTGTGCGCTTTAGAACTCGCTCGTAGAGCTATAACCGGTATAAATCAACAGAAAATTGATCACAGTGTTGCGAACATAAAACTTTCTTGGTGGTGGGACGAGGTGGATAGATATCGAAGCAATAGACCCAGACACCCCGCTTTACGACAACTGAGAAAGTATAGAGCCTTACCCGAGGCAGTTGGAGTTGACTTACATGCTTTAGTGGAAAAAGTACAGACACAAATTGGTCAGCAGCCATCAATTGAACAACACGTGCGGCTTGAGGATATTCAGTCCATGAATGAACCTATTTTCCGACATATCGCACAATTATCTGCAGATAAAGAGGGCGACCATGATTTGGTGCTGAAGATCGCGTGTTTAAATGAAATGGCTAATCAACTCCTCTCATTCTTATCACAACCTCAATCAATATCGCTACTAACAAATGCAGTGACGTCAGTGCTCCTAGATTTGTCATCTACTTTGTCAATATGCTCCAAGACACTGCGCAGGAAGCAAACATTTTTTTTTACACTAGCGCTAATCAATAGGCGAGTCCTTAAGATCACAACTAAAAATATTACCCATAGCCAAAATAGGGTAGAACTGCTGCCCATAACCAAGCTTTGGATATCCTGGCGAACAAAGTTTTGGGGGTGACCCGATTATCGAAAGTCTAAACTAAATAACACTAACGAATTAGCACTTAAATTATGACAAATACGGCGATGAAGGTTACAATAACAATATGAACTTTGAAATGTATATCCAATAGCTAGGGCATCATATGGAATCTGACATAGCCGAAGAAGAAAAAGTCGAAAACTCTGCTGAGAAAAACGAAAAGCGCCCAAAAGAATTCGGAGGCCCCAAAGGTCCAGAACCAACGCGATACGGTGATTGGGAAAAGAAAGGGCGCTGTATAGATTTCTAAATATTTTCAACATAACTTAAATTAACATACCGAAAATAAGGTCCACCGGAGCATGGAAAACACCCCTCTTTCGCCGCATCTACAAGTCTATAGACCCCAACTTACATCTGTACTGTCCATTACTCACAGAGCCACAGGAGTGGTGCTCAGCTTAGCCGGTACTGTAATCATGCTCTACTGGTTTGTAGCAGCCGCACTCGGCGCGGAGGCGTATACGCAAGCCCAAGTGCTACTGAGTTCTTTGTTTGCTAAAGTCATCATGTTCGGCTGGACATGTGCCTTCTACTATCACCTCCTCAACGGGATTAGACATCTTTTATGGGACACGGGATGGGGCTTTGATCTCGTAACAGCGTATCGTACTGGATACTTAGTAATTTCTGGTACCGTGTTGTTAAGCGTTTCAACGTGGGGAATAGTCCTATATCTGGGTGGAGGTTAACCAAAGCAATGAAAATATTTGGCCCAAATTCTAAGCTCTCAGGTACACACCACTGGTGGTGGCAACGACTCAGCGCTATCAGTCTAATACCTTTATCACTATGGTTTGTCTTCTCGATACTATCGCAGCTCAATAGTAACTATTCCGACGTGATACAGTGGATCTCTTCTGCTCCAGTTACCTTACTCCTCATATTATTCTTCTGCGCTGTTTTTTACCACGCAAAACTGGGTTTAGAAGTGATTGCTGAGGATTATATACACAATCCGTCAATACTGGCGCTGTCAAAGGTTCTTATAAAAACCGCAGTGATCCTTGGAGCACTGGTGAGCGTTATAGCTATTGTAAAAATTTCTTTCTTCATAAGTTAACGAGAAAATATATGCCCGCGGAATATCAGTTAGTAGAACATGAGTATGATGTAATAGTAGTAGGAGCCGGAGGGGCAGGACTCAGAGCTACCTTTGGAATGGCAGCCCAAGGCTTGTCAACCGCTTGTATAACCAAAGTCTTCCCTACTCGGAGTCACACAGTAGCAGCCCAAGGCGGAATGAGCGCAGCGCTAGGCAATATGGGAGAAGATGATTGGCGTTGGCATATGTACGATACCATCAAAGGTTCCGACTGGCTCGGCGACCAAGATGCCATTGAATATATGTGTAAGGAAGCTATCCCCGCAGTGATTGAGCTTGAGCATTACGGAGTCCCCTTTTCACGAACTGATGCAGGTGAAATATATCAAAGACCCTTCGGAGGTATGACAACTAATTATGGTGAAGGTACGGCGCAAAGAACCTGCGCGGCTGCAGACAGAACAGGCCATGCAATACTCCATACTCTTTATCAACAATCACTGAAACACGATGCTAAGTTCTTAATCGAATATTTCGCGATTGATCTTGTGATGGATAAAGAGGGGGCGTGTAAAGGAGTAATCGCATGGAACCTAGAAGATGGCTCAATGCATCTATTTAGGGCTCACTCGGTAATTCTTGCTACCGGAGGATACGGAAGATCCTACTTCTCGTGTACATCAGCGCATACGTGCACCGGAGATGGGAATGGCATGATATTGCGGGCTGGGCTGCCTTTACAAGACATGGAATTTACTCAGTTTCATCCTACAGGTATTTATGGGGCCGGTTGTCTCATAACTGAAGGGGTCAGAGGTGAAGGCGGTTACTTAACAAACTCTAATAATGAACGATTTATGGAGCGATATGCTCCTAACGCAAAAGACCTTGCGTCTCGAGACGTGGTTTCTCGATCGATGACAATGGAGATAACGGAGGGACGGGGAGTTGGTAGTGAAGGAGATCACATATTCCTGCACCTAGAACACTTAGGCCCAGAAGTAATAAACGAGCGCTTGCCGGGCATCGCGGAATCAGCAGAGATCTTTGCTGGCGTGGATGTAACCAAAGAACCAATTCCTGTGCTACCGACTGTACACTACAACATGGGAGGTATCCCGACTAATTTGAATGGAGAAGTTGTAACGTTAAAGGACGGTGATCCTGATGCAGTAGTCCCAGGAATCATGTCCATCGGCGAAGCGGCGTGCGTATCAGTTCACGGGGCGAATAGACTTGGGTCAAACTCATTGCTCGACTTGGTAGTTTTTGGGCGAGCCGCGGCGATTCATTGTGGAAAAGAAATAACTCCGGGCAAACCACATTCCACTCTCGATAATGATGCTACTGATAGAGTGTTGTCGAGATTTGATGCGTTAAGGTACGCTGACGGTTCTGAATCGTCTGCAGCAATACGTCTCGAAATGCAAAAAACGATGCAGAAGCATGCGGCTGTGTTTCGTACCGGAGAACTAATGAGTGAAGGTATAGATAAGCTAGAAGATATCTGGGAATCTTTCAAACACGTTAAAGTCAGTGATCGCTCGATGATCTGGAATACTGATTTAGTGGAGACGCTCGAGCTAGAAAATCTGCTAGGGAGCGCGATGGTCAGTATAAAGGCCGCAGCCAATCGCGAAGAAAGTCGCGGTGCGCATGCCAGAGAAGATTTTCCCGATAGAGACGATGACAAATGGATGAAGCATACTCTTACCTGGCTTAATAAGGCTGGCAAGGTAAATTTCGATTACAGGCCCGTCCATATGTATACAATGACAGACGAATGTGAAGTCGTTCCTCCAAAAAAACGTGTTTACTAAGGCTGGTGACTGACTATGGCTCAATTTAGATTACCTAAAAACTCCAAAATTGCTAAGGGGAAGGTTTACGACCACGCTGGAAACAGCAAAAACAAAAAGACCTTCAAGGTATATCGGTGGGATCCCGACAGTGGAGAGAACCCCCGTACCGATTCTTATGTGATTGATCTCGACAAATGCGGGCCAATGATCTTAGATGCCATCGTATACATAAAGAATGAAATAGACCCATCTCTGACGTTCCGACGCTCGTGTAGAGAGGGAATTTGTGGTTCATGTGCTATGAATATCGACGGCACCAATACACTTGCATGTACTAAATCAATCAAATCAATTAAAAAAGATGTAAAAATATACCCTCTTCCGCACATGCAAGTGCGTAAAGATCTGGTGCCAGATTTAAACAATTTTTATGAGCAATACAGTTCAGTGCAGCCATGGTTGCAGTCGAATACTCCACCACCTAAAAATAAGGAACGCCTTCAGTCTAAGGAAGACCGAGAAAAAATCGATGGTCTGTACGAATGCATATTGTGCGCGTGTTGTTCGACAAGCTGTCCTAGCTACTGGTGGAATAGTGATAAATACCTAGGACCAGCGACCTTGTTGCAGTCCTACCGATGGCTGGTTGATAGTCGAGACGAAGCGACAAACGAAAGACTTGATTCCTTAGAAGGCTCTTTCAAATTGTTTAGATGCCACACCATAATGAACTGCGCGAAGACATGCCCCAAAGGACTGAATCCTGCCAAAGCTATTGCTGAAATAAAGAAAATGATGGTAGCTAGAGAAACTGCGTGAACCTGGCCGTTAAAAAAAAATTGAAATGGAGATGCAGAAGAGGAATGCGCGAGCTAGATGTAGTATTGGAAACATACTTAGAATGCGATAATAATTTCCCAGACGAAAGTAGTCTGACAATTTTCGAAAGTTTCCTTGAATCTACTGATATGGACCTGTACGAGTGGCTAACTAAGCGCAGTCGTCCTTCTGACAGTGAATTCGCGACCATAGTTGATCGTGCACTAGCAATGCAGCAATAACCATCTGGTAAATGTTGGCGGCTTTGTACAGCCTCCTACTAAATCTAATCTATGACAATCGAGATTCCACAAAACAAAATCCAAATCACAAATCTGAGTCTGATTGAAGTTACAGGTCCTGACTCGGCTGATTTCCTCCATGCCCAGTTTACAGGCGACTGTAAGTCATTAACTGAAAATCAGATGATGCTTACGAGCTGGTGCTCTCCGAAGGGTAGGGTTTTGTACCTTATCCGCATAGTTAAAAGCGAACATAAACTCCTACTGTTAGTTTCAACTGAGCAAAAGGATGATTTTCTAAAGCGCTTGAAAATGTTTTTATTCCGATCAAAGGTCATACTCAAAGACTGTTCTGAAAGTCATTCTATTATCGTTTGTCACGGGGAAAGTTCGCTTAGTTCGACTTACCCTAATGGAGCTATCAAAACTAAATTTACCGATGACCAACAATGGGTTTTGACCCCAAAGCACAGCAAAAGTGCTCTCTGGGATTCTCTTAACATGGAAACAGCGACCTCGGATCATATA
>CALJHG010000009.1 GCA_938075585.1 uncultured Gammaproteobacteria bacterium
ACTACAGCACTAGACCCTAACGGCAGAATACAATACGAATACGACTTTGTATGGGCGCAGCAACAGACCCAAGGTCTAGTTCACCCTGATTCAGCAGATGGTGCAACTGCACTACCCGGCCTCGAAGACAGACTTCGTTTCCAATCGGTATGGTTTATGTCACCAAACGATATTAAAGGTACCGCATTCATGAACGAATGGTACTACGATCAAGCTCGATTCCCTGAGCTGTATGGTTACCTACCAGCGTTCAAACGAGTACGACGATTCCCGACTAACCAACGGTTTGAACCATTAGTTGCGGGTATTAACTTATTCTTGTCTGATGCGTGGGCAGCTGGTGACCCAATGCTGACATGGGGTAACTGGAAAATAGTCAGTCGTGGACCAATGTTAGGTTCACTCCACTACAACTGGAGACCGGATCAAGATAACTGGTCTCATCCTACCGTTGGTGGACCACAAGGCAACACCTATCTAAATGTTGGTAAATCATTAATCCCTGAGGTTATTGTACTCGAAGGTGAACCTACCGGCTTCCCTCGTGCGCCACTGAGCAAGCGACGGGTTTATCTTGACGCACGTAATATCATGTTCCCTCAAGCAATTTCGTACGATCGTCGCGGAGAAGTATGGAAAACGTTTGAACCCGGATTCGGACAATACAAATATGCGGATAATTCAGTCCGGAATAATGTGGCAGGAAATGAGGTACTTGCGTCTGACGGACGGCCTGAGTGGAGTTGGAACTGGGTGATCAGTAACGATCTCCAGTCCAAACGTGTTACTCGTTTTTACCAAGGTCAAGAGATCTCAGGTGGATGGAAGTCACAGTATGACAGCGAGTCTGCGAAAGACTTTATATCAAACTACATAACTAAATCTGCGATGAGACGACTCGGAACTTGATAATCTGAGAATCGACATAAAAAGTTCGGAGCAATTTTTTGCTCCGAACTTTTTGTAAGTCTCTGTATTATAACAATATAATATAACATTGGACCTGATTCTCAGTATTTCTGTCTACCGATGACACATTTTTCCCCAAAAAGGCTTGGATACGAGCGCCAAGTAATGTAGATTATTGTTAACTGGTATTAAAAGTCGATATGACTTTTGGTACTCCGAAAGGAATAATTACAAAATAACCAAGGCTCTTGAAAGAGCAATTTCCGATAACCGTCGGAAAGGTAGGGGAAATAATGCACATAAAAAAATATGATTTTGACTACAGCCGCCGCTTCTTCATGGAGAAGACTGCTAAAGGTGCTGGTTCAGCTGGTATCCTAGGGGCACTCTTTCCCCTTATGGCCCAAGACGGCGATCACTATAAAGCTTATCCTGAAGAGTTAACTGATATAGAAGCCTACACAAAAGGTAAAATTAAAGTTGGTGATACTATAAGCAAAGACAACGTAGAGCTTGTTCAGGATTTAATCGATCCAGCCCTCTACATTGAGGTATCGCAGGACGATCGAACATTTACGATTCTTCCTACTCAGACCAAAATTGAGGAGCAATTTCCTCCATATTACCTAGATGCGACCTTAAAAAACTGGGGGCGAGCTAAATTTGGTCCCGACGGGAACGTATATACAGATGACGGTTCTCCTTGGATTGGTGGTCACCCATTCCCAGATCCACAAACTCCAGAAGAAGTGCAAGCTAACGTAGTACTTTCTTGGGGTCGTCATGATCAGGACATGTTTTCCATACCATGTACAGCACTTGATCCGCAAGGCAACTCACAATATGAGTATGACTTCGTCTGGGCGCAACAACAAACGACTGGATTAGTTCATCCGGATTCGGCTGGTGGTGCTACAATGATTCCAGGCAAAGAGGAAATGCTCCGGTATCAATCAGTTTGGTTCATGTCACCAAACGATATTAAAGGTACTGCATTCATGAACGAATGGTATAACGACCAAGCTCGATTTCCAGAGCTTTATGGTTATCTACCAGCGTTCAAACGAGTACGTCGTTTCCCAACAAACCAACGCTTTGAGCCATTAGTGGCGGGAATCAACCTATTCTTATCGGATGCGTGGGCAGCTGGTGACCCTATGTTGACATGGGGTAACTGGAAAATTATTCATCGTGGACCAATGTTAGGTTCAATGCACTACAACTGGAGAGCAGACCAAGACAACTGGGCTCACCCAACAGTCGGTGGACCTCAAGGTACCACATACTACGATGTCGGTAAGTCGCTAATCCCAGAAGTGATTGTATTAGAAGGTGAGCCTACCGGCTTTCCTCGTGCACCACTAAGCAAGCGTCGCGTTTACTTTGATGCTCGTAATATCGAGTATCCACAGGCTATCTCTTACGATAGACGTGGGGAACTTTGGAAAACGTTTGAGCCTGGGTTTAGCCAGTACGCTTATAACGACAACTCAATTCGAAATGCGTCGGGCAAACAGGTGCTCGCAACTGACGGTCGACCAGAGTGGAGTTGGAACTGGGTAATCAGTAACGACTTGCAGTCCAAACGTGTCACTCGCTTCTACCAAGGTGAGAAAGTACAAGGTGGCTGGAGCTCTGGTTATGATAGAGAGTCAGCAAGTGACTTCATATCAAACTATATGACTAAGTCTGCTATGAGACGACTCGGAACTTAACACTCCGAACCTAAAAAACTAAAGCCGCGAGACGGGAAACTGTCTTGCGGCTTTTTTTTTGACTCTCCAATCTATCGCCATGTGCCATCAATTCTGGGTACAATGAAGCCTATGACTGAGGAAACTACAAACATCCCAAAAAATATACTCATCGTCGGCGGAGGCACGTCCGGCTGGATGGTGGCAGCAACTCTTGCGACGCAGTGGAAAGACAAGGGCGTGTCGCTAAAACTGATAGAATCTGAGTCAATAGGAACAATTGGTGTTGGGGAAGGTTCTACCCCGAAAATGAGGCGATTCTTTGACTCATTAAACATTGATGAGCGGGAATGGATGCCAAAATGCAACGCGACGTACAAGTGCGGAATACGCTTTCCCTCGTGGGCGACGCGAGAAGGCTTCAAAAGTTATTACCATCCCTTTTTCTCTCAAAAAGATGATGCCTCGATACGAGCCTTCCACCAAAATGCGACGTTACGTAGCAAAAATATTAACGTCTACGCCCATCCTGATTCATTTTTCGTATCGAACTTTTTGGCGAGTGAAAAACTAGCACCAACCCCAGATAAGGAAACAGACTACCATACCGACTATGCATACCATTTTGATGCGTCACTCTTGGGTGAATTTTTGCGTAATTTTTCTATCGATAATGGTGTTACACATGTCTCAGATACCGTTTCCGAAGTACTCCGCTCAGAAAATGGTGATATATCTGGGGTTGCAACCGACCAGCATGGGACTATAGCTGCGGACTTCTTTATCGACTGCACCGGGTTCTCTGGGTTGATTATTAATAAAACGCTTGGCGTGGAATTTCTACCATACAAGAAATTTCTCTTTAATGATTCTGCCGTAGCACTTCCCAGTGCTATCGATCTAGACAAAGGTTTGCCTGCTCAGACCGTGTCGAAAGCGCTTAAAAATGGCTGGATGTGGAATATCCCGCTAACCAACCGGTTTGGAAACGGTTACGTTTACTCGTCTGATTTTACCGACCAAAACTCCGCAGAAGAGGAACTCAGAAAACAACTAGGATTAATGGATGCTGCAGATGAGGCGCGACACCTTAAAATGAGAGTTGGACGCAGCGCGGTTTGTTGGGAAAGAAACTGTATTGCTATTGGTTTATCTCAAGGCTTTATTGAGCCTTTAGAGGCAACCGCGCTAATGATTGTGCAAGACACAGCTGAGACCTTTGCAAATAAATTAGAATCTTCCGGCAATACGTATGAGTCGCGGGCAGAAGTGAACACCAAGGTAAACTCAATTTTTGACGGTGTTAGAAACTACGTACAAATGCACTACAAGCTTAATACCAGGAGTGATACCGAATACTGGTTGGAGAATAGGAAAAACGTTCACATTTCCGAGGATATGGAAAAGATTTTGCGTGTTTGGGATAAAGGTGGGGATCTTTTGTCTGAGCTTAGAAATCAAGCTAGTCGGTTAGTCTATAGCCCGACTTCCTGGTACTGTATCTTGGCGGGAATGGGCAGGTTTAGAAACAAACCCAAACGACCAAAAGCTAACGTGCAACACTACTCCAAAAAACAAGCCGAAGAGCATAGCAGGAGCTTTATTCAACAATTCCCATCACATCTAGGCGCTATACAGGGACATAGCAAGACACCATAAAAAGTACTCTTTTACTTTTTATCTAGAAATTCAGGCAAGGTCTCCCCTGGAAACCACTTGTCTACATCTGACTGATCAAACAAAGTTTCTTGCGAATCAATAAGCCATCGATCATCTCTCCGCACGATCGTATAAATTTCAAATTCGGTAATGCCTTGATTATTAAAGTTGTCCCGAGATTTTAAGATGTTAGGCACTATTGCAGTCGACGCGCACTCTATATCTGAGATAGGCGCGATGGCTTGCCGGACATCAATCCCGAAAATAATCACGCCACCACCGGTATAAAACATTTCCTGAAGTTCGGCCCAATCCTTATTAGACCTTCCATCAGTCATCGAGTCTGATACAAATTTAAATGCATCTAAAAAACGACGTTCTTGCATCGCTTCTAAATAATTTGTTAAGGCGTTTTGGGGGAGGTCAGATGAAGGGCATTCATCGGCATAAACCTGCATATTGATAAGTAAAGACATAATAAAACTGATGGAACAAGCAATTTTGGTTTTTAATTTCATATTTTTTCTGACCTCAGTAGACTGTGATCGTATACCGCGTTAACCTATAAACCTATTAAATAAACTTTAGTAGAACTACTTTCAGTATACTCGTAACCCAAACACAGCCAAGGACTTCGTTGACCCATTAGCATGCAAAAGACGTACAAATAGATGTATCACAGAGACGCTTTATGAAAACAACTAACGTCGCAGAGAATCGCACTGAAAAAATGGAACCACGTTTAGCCATTATCGGCGCAGGATTTTCCGGGATTGGCATGGCCATAAGATTAAAGCAATCCGGTTACAGAAACTTCACTGTATTTGAGCGCTCCGACAATGTGGGGGGCACATGGCGTGACAACACTTACCCTGGCTGCGCGTGTGATGTTGCGTCTCATTTATATTCTTTTTCTTTCGAAAAGAAATCTGATTGGACAAGCGTGTTTTCTGATGCGAGCGAGATATATCAATACCTTTTATCATGCGTGGAAAAATTTCAGTTAGAAAATCATATTAAATTAAACACAACAGTTTCTGATATGCGTTTTGACAGTTCTGCGAATCAATGGGTAATTTCGACCGCATCGGGCGAAATTTTTCACGCCGACATGGTCATAAATGGTACAGGACCGCTAAATAAACCTAACATTCCTCAAATTCCGGGTATCAAAAATTTTACAGGTAAGATATTTCATTCTTCTAACTGGGATCACGAACACCAACTGGACGGAAGAAACATCGCTTGTATCGGCACTGGCGCCAGCGCGATACAATTTATACCAGAAATAGTAGATAAGGCTAGGTCTCTAAAAGTTTTCCAACGCACGCCCACTTGGCTAGTGCCTCGTTTTAATAGAAACTACTCTTACCTAACTAAATGGGTATTTAAAAATGTACCAATTATCAAAAATTTTTATCGTTTCTTTATTTATTGGAGAAATGAATATTATGGAATAGCAATTATTGGATATCCCTTCTTCAATAACCTACTCCAAAAAGCATCGAAACTATACTTGAGAACAAAAGTTAAGGATCCGGAACTACGCGAAAAGCTTACACCAAGCTACCAAATAGGATGCAAACGAATAAATATTTCTGACGACTACTATGAGTCACTGCAGCGATCTAACTCAGATTTAATTACCGAACCAATATCGTCTATCACCGCTACAGGCTTAAAGACGAATGACGGAAAAACCCATGAATGTGACACAATCATTTTTGGCACTGGTTTTGTAACGACGGAATACTTACAGCCAATGAAGATCTACGGCTCTAAAGGAAAAGAACTCACCGAGCAATGGGCAGGATCAGCTGAATCGTACTTGGGCATTTCAGTAGCCGGGTTTCCTAATTACTTTCTTCTTCTAGGTCCTAATACCGGCCTCGGCCACAACTCTGTGGTATTTATGATTGAGGCACAAATAGAATACGTAATCAAAGCTCTAAGCTATTTGCAGGAATCCAAAAAAACTTTCGTTGACGTTAAGTTAGAAAGGCAGGAGACTTTTTGTCGTTCAACCCAGACAAAGTTACAAAAATTTTCGTGGGGCTCAGGTTGTGATAGCTGGTACTTGTCTAAGGATGGAAAAAATTATTCTATATGGCCTGGCTTCACTCCATCCTACTGGTGGAAAACTAGGAAATTTGATGTAGCGAGCTACCACGTTAACTGAACACATCTGTTATCATATAAACCGAAATTAGGGATCAGAGATGAGTGTAATTGCCATTGTAAATATTGAGATCTCAGACATAGAAAAATATATAGAGAGTGGGTACGTCTCACATGCTGGAAGCACGGTAACAAAGTATGGAGGAACATACCTCGTCCGGGCTGGAAATACCGTGGTAATAGAAGGTGACCCCAAACCTGCCCGAGTCATTCTTATAGAGTTTGACTCGATGGAAAATTTCAATAAATGGTATGACTCCGACGAATATGCGCCATGGAAGAAAGTGCGCCACCGTCTAGCAAAAAATGATATGTTTGTAGTTGAGGCCTTAAGCAAGGACGATAGAGATCTCATAGCATCAGGAAGTGATGCTTGACTAGACTCCACAAGGCGTATCTTCAATAATCTGTCAATAAGGAAGTATTCGATGTCCCGTATGCAGTTTGGCGTTTTTATACCACCCCATCATGTTCCGACAAATTATAATCCTACTCTAGCCCTGCAACAAGATATTGAAATTGTTAAGCTTTTAGATAATATTGGCTATGATGAAGCTTGGTTTGGGGAACATCATTCAGGCGGCGTTGAGCTGATTAACGATCCGATGCTTTTCATAGCCCACGTGGCGCCCCAAACTCGCAATCTACGCTTAGGCACCGGTGTAGTGTCTCTACCCTACCATAATCCTCTCTGGGTAGCTGATAAACTGGCCCTTTTAGATCA
>CALJHG010000010.1 GCA_938075585.1 uncultured Gammaproteobacteria bacterium
AAAACTCAAATCTAAAAAATATAACTATTGGCATACCGACTTCACGGGAAGAGCAAGTTGCTTTCCCAAGGTAAGTTGGCAACTTCGAGAAACATTAATTTTACAAGGCAATACCAAAGATCCGGAGGTAGCTGTCACAAAACGGATTCTCTTTTTAGACAAACAAACACATTTGCCTCTGATGTGGAAACTATATAAAAAAAATAACGTGCTTTGGAAGTTCGCAATTAATGCTTATTCGCATCCGGATCATCATATTGATAGCAATAATGGAAGTGGCGCACCAATTCTTACTGCCTTCTCCTCGATAGATATACAAACTAATCGTTGCACTACTATACAGACTCTCGTTCGCGTAAATGTTGACGAGGTCAATATGGACGATTTCGATGTTGGGGACATGCGCAGCGCAACTGGCCGAGACTACCGGCGACGTTAAGCTCTGTTCAAGCCAATTGGAGATTCTCCTAAACAAAAGTAGGCCCAAACATCAATCCGAGCTAGTTTTAAAACCGTCGAAATACCACTATATTTAAGCATCTTGTACAGCATGAGCACCCAAGGGGGGGACGAAAATGGATTTTAGCTTAACGGTTCAAACGCGTATAACAGATTGGCATTTTATAAAGTACTTAGAAGATCTAGGTTACGATGCCGCCTGGATACCTGACACCCAGATGATGTGGTCTGACTGCTATGCCACAATGGCGCTAGCTGCCCAGAATACATCAAAAATCAGACTTGGAACTGGGGTGGCTATAGCTGGTACACGGATCGCTCCGACAACCGCGGCGGCAATCTCTTCAATCAACGCATTAGCCCCAGGTAGAGTCTTCCTTGGTATAGGAACCGGGCACACAGCGATGCGAGTAATGGGTCAAGATCCAATAGCAATTAACGAATTTAGGGAATATCTGAGAGTGGTGCGCGCCATGCTGCATGGCGAGGAGACAGAGTATACCTATAATGGCAAAACCACCTCCATAGTTTGGCAAGAGCACGGGGATGGTTTTAGAAATATTGAAACGCCCATTCCCATATATGTGGCTGCGAATGGTCCGAGAGCCCTGCGTACGGCTGGGATGTATGGAGATGGACTTTGCTCAATCTTTAATGAGCAGATACCAGTTTTGGACTTCAATCTAAACCATGTGGCAGAAGGGGCAAAAATCGCCAAAAGGAGTACCCAGGACTTTCATACGACCACCTTAACAAATGCAGTTATCCTAAAGGCTGGGGAACGTCTCCAAGACGATGCAGTGATCGAACGAGCTGGCTCGTGGGCGGTAACTGCCCTACATTTTGTCTACGAAATATGGCGGTACACTAAAGACGATAACGTGGTTCCAGAATATATGAAAAGTATCTGGGAAGAATACAGCGATCACGTTGCGAACTTCCCTGTGCCAGAGGAAAAATCTCATCAGTTGATTCACGAAGGTCATTGCAGCTTTTACACCCCTGGCGAAAAAAAATTCGTGACTCCCGAAATGATAGAAGGGACTTCTCTTGTAGGCAGTCCCGCAGAGATAGCTGAAAAAATAAATCTTGCTGGAAAGCACGGATTGACAGAAGTCAGCCTCCTACCGCCACTAGCCAATTTGAGAGAAGCAGCGAAGGATTTCGCAGAGCAAGTGATACCTCTCTGCTGAAAATATATGCCATGATTGGGATGACTAGACTAGATCATTCTAATATGACGTGTTCAGTCGCAATGACGAAGTCCAAAGGAACTGTGACAAAGTTATCCTCGTCGGCACGAGTATCGTCATACTCTGATGTTTTAGCCGAAGCTCGCATCGCGTCCGTATCGGCGAACCATGTCAGCGCGAGCCCATCAATCAGAGGCTCCCTCCCGCTCTGATAAGATGATAACCGAGCATGGTTTTGGACGTATCGATCAATCTGAGGTATCGCGGCACCTAATGGTCCATGGGTCTTTCGCCAATGTGTCTGGAAAGCTTCCACTTGCATGCCTGATTTCCTGCGAACGATCTCAATGTTCTTGACTCCTGCGCCCGATATCTCTCCATCTTTGATCACGTGCTCTTCAACCAATAATTGAATTTGAGAGCCCATATCGATAAATTTTTTTTCATCCTCGGCCACCACACCTAGCAAAGGCGAAGCCTGTAGAGCGCTAAGCGCATCAGTATCATCGAACCACAACTCAGAAATCCCGTCGACTGCAGGTTCTTGATTTTTATAGCCTGACAATCGCGTATGGGACTGTACGTACCTTTTCAGACTAGGCAACTGGACCACAAGCATAGCATGCTGACTACGCCAATAATCTTGAAACGCATCTACTGACATACCAGATCGTCGTTTCACCACAGACACCACCTTGATCATGATACTTCCCCTATCTCAGTTGTGAACTCAACCGATAAGATACCGTTAATCAGCCGTATTACTCAAGTCAGCGATGTAATTACGAGCAGTCAAAAACCCCCATCACTAAAATTATCTGACCTCGAAGCCTTTATAGCCTGACGCTGCTACTTCAAGACATTTCTCTCGGTAATTTCCAACTCCGCCTATGTATGAAAGCAAACGTCGTGGTTTACCCTCGACATTACCGCCCATATACCAAGAATTTGTTTTAGCTACCAAGGTCGCATTAGTCATTTCATCATGGTGCGCGACCCACTCATCTTGAGCGGTGCGACTAGGCTCTATGACATTCTTCCCTTGGTTACCGACATAGGATATACAATCATTTATCCATTCCGCTTGCTGTTGTAGGCAAGTCGTCATATTGCAGAGGGCCGCAGAAGGGGCCAATGGGGCGCCTGTAGTAAATAGATTGGGATAGCCATGAACCTGCAGACCCATAGTTGTTCTGATGTCTTTCTGCCACTCTTCTTTTAAGGACTGGCCATCACGACCTCTTATATCGATACGGGTTAGTGCTCCGGTACCGGCATCAAAGCCGGTCGCTAAGATGATGACATCTAGTTCGTAGTCGGTCCCATCCTGCAATCTAATACCTTTCTCAGTCACACTAGTGATAGGATTTTCCTTCACACCTACCGCACTCACGTGCGGAAGGTGAAACGTTTCCAAGTATCCACTCTCGAGTGGTACCCGGTGCAGTCCAAAGCCATAATGTTCCGGAATTAAAAGATCACAGAGTTCGGGATCTCTTAAACGTTCCCTCATTTTCCCTCGAACAAATTCAGAGACCTCATCATTGATTTTCTGATCAAAAAACAGTTCTTTGAAAGAAGCCAGCCATAACTCCAAAGAACCATTCTCGTAGATCCGCTCTAACACAGCTAACCGTTCTTCGGGGGTGTTATCAGACCAATCTCCATCCCTCCATTCCCACTCAAAGCCACTAAATGTATTCGGCAGATTATTTTGAAACTCTTCGTACCGAGATTTATACCATTCTTGTTCTTTCGGTCCGTAAGAAGGGTTATTCATCGCATTCGTATACTGCGGTGTCCTAATAAATACATTAAGGCTTTTGCACGATGGAGCAATGGTCTGTATTACTTGTATGCCTGTCGCACCATTTCCCACTACCCCAACGCGCTTGTCACTAAAATCAATATCTTCTTTCGGCCAGCGCGCTGTATGAAACACCCTACCTTTAAAATTCTTTATTCCTGGGAAAGGCTCCTCCAAAGGAGCCGACAGCATTCCAGTGCAACTCACCACAAATTGGGTATCAATCTTTTCTCCATTTTTAGTAGTTAGTTCCCAGCGATCAGAAGCCACATCCCAGTGAGATGAGGCAATAGTTGTATTAAAATAAATATCCTTTCTGAGGTCTAATCTATCGGCGACATAGTTCATCCAGCGTTCGATCTCAGGTTGGCCAGGAAATCTTTCGGACCAACTCCAATCTTTATACAATTTCTCGTCAAAGAGATATTGATAAATGTATGCCTCCGAATCAAACTTAGCACCTGGGTAACGATTCCAATACCAGGTTCCACCAACACTAGAAGCAGTATCAAACAACTTCACATTAAGACCTTGTCCTCTCAGCAAATGAAGCTGATACAGGCCAGCAACTCCCGCCCCTATTACTACAGCATCCAAAGATGATAGCTCGCTTAACTCTTCATTTTGATGAACATTAGTCTTATCCATAATACACTTCCTTACTTAATCAAAACCGCCTGCACCCTACTAGGATACTCCAAACAATACGCAGTAATAATAATATCTCTCCGAGTAGCGATAAGCCACTATTTATTAACTAGCCTAGCCTGACTACTGATTAGGGTTAGATAAATCAACTTACCAAAACATATCGGTATCTGAATGATCATTAAATATCGGTAATATGTCTTTTGTGACAGCTTAGATCCGCTACAATAATTGAGCTGTTCCTTAACATTAGGCAACTAAATGTCACCAGCCCCCGAAAAATCTAAAATCTTACTGGCTCAACTTCTATGCGTCATCATCATTAGTCATATAAGCCCAGTAACCGCGGAAGTCGAGTTAGCGGGACGCTGGATTTTAGACGAGAAACAAAGCGAAGCGGCGACGGATATGCTCAAGAAAAAGTTCCGTCGCCTAAAACCTGGGCAAACTCGTCCTTACGGAATGCGGGATCCGACTGGGACCACGGCAGAGGGGGCATTAGAGAACTATTGGCGCACCCTTAACGAGGGACGAGAGCGACGAGCCTCTAAAAACTTGCGCCGAGTCGGTAGCGCGTACCCTCTTATCACGTTTACTAATCTGCTTATAGAGGCTCAACCAACCTCGCAACAGCTTACTTTTACTTATGAAGACTCTTTAATACGACAGGTCATGCCCAACCAAAATGGACGCATCTACACTGCAAAGGGCGATGAATTAGTCGCAGATTCTATAGGGCACACATTATCATACTGGATAGGCTCTTCTCTGTTTCTAGAGACAGATAGCCCGACCGGCGGAAAGTACATCGAGGAACTGAAAATATCTAAAACGAACAAAACTATCCTTCACTATCGAGTCAAATTAAATTTACCGTCTTTAAAAGAGCCGGTAGAGATTAGGAGAGCTTTTCTCAGATCTAATTAGGCGACTTGTTCTTCGAATTCGGCAACCAGGGATTCTCTAAATTTAGGATGAGCTACCGAAATTAACTGGTCGGCTCTTTCCCACAGGCTCTTTCCTCGTAGCGATGCTATACCATACTCAGTCACAACATAATCCACGCAATATCTTGGAGTTGTTACAGCACTTCCATGAGCTAGGTGCGCGACTATTTTCGATCTTTTATCTCCCCCGGTTGTCGATGGCATAGCTAATATTGAAGCACCACCATCGCAAAGTAGCGCCGCCTGAATATAATCCAAACTGCCGCCTACTCCACTTATTTGGATCTGGCCAAGAGTTTCCCCATTACTTTGCCCCTGAAGATCGATTTCTACCGCCGAGTTAATAGAAATAAAGCGCTTCAATGCGCACAACTCAGAAAAATTATGCGTTTTAGATAACGGCGCCATAAAAACACGTTTGTTTAAATGGCAGTAATCGTAAAGAGTTTGATCTCCAGCCAACTCCCCGTTTACCACTGTAGCCGTGCCTTCCGCATTTTCGAGAAAATGAATTAGACTTTGAGATAGCATTCCCGAAAATAAATTGACACCCGATACTTCGGCGAGTCCTGCCAAGATCCTGTCTGGGATCGCTCCAACTCCGAATTGGACTGTTGCATTTTCAGGAATTAGACTTAATACAAAGTCAACAATTTTAGCATCATTTGCACAGGGCGAGCCCGTATCGTAAATAACGAGCGGGCTATCTGATTCAATCGCATAATCAATATTATCAAGTGGCACACGTGAATCTCCGCAGGTAACCGGCATATTAGTACTCATCTCCGCGATTACTGTCTTTGCTTGTTTCACAAAATTTTGATTTGGTCCGACAGAAATACCCAGACTGACTGTACCATCGTTTTGCGGAACGGACGTTTGTATCACCGCCACCGCGGGCTGAATGGAGCCCTGGTCACTAACTAGCACATCAAGATCACTCAACCTCGCTGGAATAAAAGAAACTTTAGCTTTATCATTTTCTTGGAAAAGTTTTTTCAGCTGGGGAGCCGCCTGCCAAGTCTTATAATGAAAATTAGTCCCGAGGCCTTGTTGGAGAAAGGCATAGTCCCCTAGTGATAGTCCCGAACAAACGGTTAGATCACTAAAATACTCGATATTTTTCGTGAAAGCGTCATAAAAACGTGCCGGATTCGCGCAGGAACCAGGAAATATAACATGTGTACCGTCTTCTATCTTGGAAACCGCTACTTCAGGACTCACTATTTTAGCCATTGCCATACCAACCTAATTTGCACAGAAAAACATTATAACAAAGCATAACCAAACCAAATGCTAAATGCTCCTAGAATCTCCGCCGCTGAGATGATATAAGACCAACCCTAAATCAAATTTTCGTGCTCTTGGCTTCTGTTGGTTCAAGAGAATACGCTTTAATAACTTTGGGAAGGACTAAATGATTTTTGGTATTGAACCGCTTATATTTTGGGGTTGGCTATTTCTATCTTTTTACATAGGAATGATGCTGATGTTTGGAATAATAGGGATGCGAAAAGTAAAAGATAGTGATGATTTCGCGACCGCTCGCGGGGGATACGGTCCTGTTTTTCTGGCATTTGCGATGACCGCGACGGCAGCAAGTGGTGCTACTTTTCTTGGACTCCCAGGCTTAGCTTATACTAGTGGTTTTTCAGTACTCTGGTACGCCGTAGTCTATCCACTTGGTGTTTATACGGGTGTACTAATTTGCCTCCACGCCGTCAGGAAAGCCGGTGCCTCCTTCGGCAGTCGTTCAATGCCCGAGTTCCTTGGCGACCGATTTAACTCAGATGCATTAAGACTGATTGCGGCCCTATTTTCCATGCTGCTAATGGTTTACCTAGCCGGGCAATTATTGGCAGGAGCAGTGATGTTCACCCAAATGCTTGGCTTGGAAACATTCCAGGCACTTGTACTGACAGCCATAGTACTCATGTTTTATATAGTTCTGGGCGGGGCACATGCAGATATTTTAACCGATGGGATTCAAGGAGCACTCATGCTTCTGCTCGCATGCTTGGTTCTTTGGATGTTTTCTGTTGGCTACAAGATTGATGGTGGCTTTGACGGGATGGTGGGAGAATTGAATCGTATCGATCCTACTGGGGGACTGACTTCCTCAATTTCTCCCACTCACCCACTTTTTAACTCTAAATGGGATCTGTTCGCTATCTTTTTCGCCCATCTGCCTCTCGGACTCCTCCCACATATTGGCAATAAATTATGGGCTTTAAAAAGTGATGCCGATCAAAAAAAATTCATAACAATATCTTTTGCTTTCGGTATTTTGCTGCCCGCTATTACCTGCGGTGGCATCTTAGCTCGAGCATTATTAGGCGACGCACTCCTGATGGAGGGAGCCAACCCAAATCATGCAATACCTGAACTTTTTATTGCCACTCTCCCAGCCTGGGCAGCTGCATTAATTTGTGCCGGTGTGCTAGCGGCGGTAATGTCGACCGCAGATGGCTTAGTCGTATCAACCGCACAAATATTTGCAAACGACATCTTCCGAAGGACAATTGCTCCTAAACTCATGAAAGATGCTGGTGATAGTCGTATCGATAAATACAGTCTTCTTATCAGCAGAATAGCTACGGTCTTCGTTTTAATCGTTGCTATCTGGATAGCCTGGTCGACGCGGGACATGAATGTTGCCCTGCTTGTATGGATAGGCGTTGGTGGAATGATGGCAGCAACAGCCGCACCTATGTTTTTAGGGGTTTTATGGCAAGGTTCCTCGCGCGTAGGAGCTCTAACTGGATTCTTAGTGGGTGGGGTTACTTTTTCTGTGCTGCATGGTGTTGGCTTCGGCCCTACGTGGTTAGGTACGGGAGATGCTATGCAAGCAATAGCACAATGGCTCGGAGCGCAAAAAATCAACCCTTTTGCGTGTGCTACCATCGGTGGAGGCTGCTCCATAATTTCGATGGTTCTAGTTTCGTTTTATACTGAAAAGCCTGATCAAGCTCACTTAGAGCGCATCTTCGGAGGAAAGTAATTATGGCCAACGCTCTTGATAAGAAATCTATATTAATTACCGGCGGCAGCACTGGGATAGGTAAAGCAACTGTTTTAAGATGCGCCGAAGAAGGCGCGCTAGTAACGCTGGCTGATATCAATACGGAAGAAGCAGAGCAAGTAGTGGCCCAGGTGAACGATGCAGGTGGCTCAGCAGTATTCTGTCGAGCAGATGTTACGCAGTCTGAGGATGTAAAACAGATGATTGAAATGGCTACATCCACTTATGGTAGGCTGGACGGCGCGTTTAATAATGCGGGTATCGAAGGAGCATTCACTAGTATCACTAAGATGACTGAAGTTGAGTATGACCGAACTGTGAACGTAGACATGAAAGGTGTCTGGCTTTGCCTCAAGTATCAAATTGAGACCTTTCTCAAGCAAGGGAGCCCGGGCTCAATCGTGAGTACGGCGTCAGTCGCTGGTTTAGTTGGAACTAGGGGCGGAAGTGCGTACTGCGGAGCCAAGCATGGTGTCGTAGGCATGACAAAATCGGTAGCTCTTGAATGTGCTCGGAAAGCTATTCGCGTAAATGCTGTCTGCCCGGGAGTAATTCAAACACCAATGGTTGATAGAATGACTACTGAAGCCGGCATATCAGCTCAGGCACTTGTCGACCAAGAGCCAATGGAGCGGTTGGGACTACCAAAAGAAATAGCGGAAGCGGTCGTATGGCTCTTGTCAGAGCAATCCTCTTTCGTTACCGGTATTGCAATGCCAGTCGATGGCGGATATACCGCAGTCTAGCTAAAAACCGGTTAATAATGTGTCCAGCCCAATTGTTAGTTGGACTGCGCTAAAAACAACTGTCAGTAGGCCCCAAAATTTCAGCCAATTTTGCTTGCCAAGAATTCCTAACAGAATTAGGCAAACACCTGCCACTAGCGCTGTCCAGACTCCGAAAGTTGTCCAGTCTAGAGTGTTACCGAGAAGACCGTCGGAATGATCGCGATATCGCATACCTCTTTATGTGCTCCGACTTGCTAATTTCTTCTTTTCGAGCTCTCGCAGCTCACGGCGCATAATCTTACCAGTTGTAGTCATAGGCAAACTATCAACAAACTCAATTTGCCTCGGCACTTCGTGTTTCGCCAATCGCGACCGAACAAACTCCTTAAGCTCGTCTGCCAACGAGTCCTGCGCCAACGTATTTGGGCTCAATATGCAGAACACTTTTATGATTTCAGTCCTAACAGGATCAGGTATCCCAATCGCGGCAGCCATCTGTACCGCATCATGCTTTAACAGCGCATCTTCAATTTCGCTAGGCCCGATACGATATCCCGAGCTCGTGATAACGTCATCTCCCCTGCCATGAAACCAAAAGTATCCATCCTCATCCATATGTCCGACATCACCAGTAATGAGCCAATCTCCAATAAATTTGTCCCTGGTTGCTTCAGGTTTATTAAGGTACTCGAGAAGCATTACTGGATGAGGTCTCTGGCAAGCTATGTGCCCCTCTACTCCCGGCTTTACCTCATGTCCTTCATCATCAATTATTTTCACTACAGTTCCAGGCGTGGGCTTACCCAAAGATCCTGGCTTGATTGGGAATATATTGCCATTATTTCCTAAGATCACATTGCATTCGGTTTGGCCAAATCCTTCATTAATAGCCAGATTCAGTTCAGCCTGGGCCCATTCAAGCAGACCTGCGCCCACGGCCTCTCCACCCGAGAGTACCGCTCGTAATTTTAAGTCATAGCGGTCTAATGGCTTTTCAATCTGTCTCATGAGTTTCAGCATTGTGGGCGTCAGTAAAGCTAAAGTAACTTCGTGCTGCGATAATATCCGATAAGCGTCCTCGGCATCGAAGCCTTTCATAGCCGTAGCGACTACCTTGCACCCATGAAACCACCCTGGCATAAGGACATCCATCAAGCCTGCCATCCAAGCCCAATCGGCAGGCGACCAAATTGCGTCACCGTCTCTGGGGAAAAAATCGTAAATGAATTCGAGGCTCGGCATATGACCAAGCATCATACGGTGAGGTTGAACTGATCCTTTGGGCATACCGGTAGTTCCGGAAGTGTAACTAATCCAAGCTACGTCTTCGGACGAAGTATCCGCATTTTGAAATTCTGAAGATTGCCCGTCAATCATCGACCAAAAATTGAGCGCGCCTTCAATCTCGGCGTCAACCACCACGATTTTTTCTAATAGTGGGCACTGTGCGCGTAAACTAGCCACCTTGTCGTAATTTGCTGCGTCGGTAATAACCGCTTTAGCCCCGCAATCATTCAATCGGTAAGCTATAGCATCTGCAGCAAAAAGTACCGAACATGGGCCAGAAACCATCCCAGCCTTCCAGCACGCGACATGTGAAATTGCACATTCAGGGTTCTGGGCTAGCAACAAAGTTACTCGATCGCCCGCAGAAAAACCCCACGAAAAAAAGGTATTCGCTAATTTATTGGCGTACGTCTGGATCTCATCGAAAGTATATGTTGTGACTTCTTTGCTATCGTCCTCGTAAGCTAGCGCTATCCGACCACTACCGTCTGCCCAACGATCGCAGACATCGTTCGCGATATTGTAGCGCGCGGGAATATCCCACTTAAAGTTATCGTATATCTCCTGATACGTTTCCCCTGGCTGCAGTAAGCTAGTCATTATTCCTCTCCACTCCCTAAAGTTAAGCACGCCACCCTCAGTTCCCGATGAAGTGCATACCATAGTTAATTGGTGATGCACCGGTAAGCAAAAGTATCAATTGCGATGAAAGTATAGACGTTAAAGATAACACGAGAACTGAGAACTGAGAACTGAGAACTGATTACGCTATTTTATAAAAAATGAACAATTTATTTATTATTCACTGGGATGTGTTAACATGGTCTTATGGTTCATTCAATACTAAATACCCAATGCTCGAACGTCCAAAATGACATCCTTCGCGCAGCAACCCAAAGGCTCATTAAGTATGGTTATACCAAAACAACAATGTGCGAAATTGCTTCAGATCTCGACATGTCTACAGCTAACCTATACAGACATTACGCAAACAAGCTAGACATCCTCAAAGCATGTGCGATACGCAAAGTTGAAGAAGCGCTAGCGGACGCGAAGCAGATAGTTGATGAGAAAGGTAAAAGTGCCGAGACAAAACTTCAGGCCTATGCTCTCCATTTGAGTAAAAGCACCTATGAGTTAGCAAGCGGTGATTCGCAAATACTGGAAGTATTGAGTATCGCGACAAAAGCATATCCGGAACTAATTCATGCTACTGATGAGCAGCACTGTTCATTACTCGCTTGTATAATCAATGATGGATTTTCTAATAAGGAGTTCAAGCGCAGTCTAAAAGCATCCGAACTCAATGGATTTCACATGGCTTTAACGATGTTTCGCTACCCTTTTTTCGTTCACATGTATTCTCTCACCGAATTTCAAAGTATGGCGAAAGAGACTATCAAGCTACTGACTGCGGCATTGAAGTCTCCTAAATAATTAATACACCAAGGAAAATCAATGCATGCTTTTGAAGCGCGACTCGCGCAATTTGTTTTAGATAATCGACTGTTTGTGATCTCTATCTCACTTGTTTTAGTCGGGTTACTTTCCTATGGGTGTGTAAAACTAATGCCGGACACCAGCTATAAGGCTTACTTCAGTGAGGATAACCCCGAACTAATAGCGTTCGAAAAAATCGAGGACACGTATACGAAAAATGATAATGTCATTTTTGTGTTAGCGCCGAAAAATCAAGACGTTTTCACTGGGGAAACGTTAAGTATCGTAGAAGAGCTAACAATTGATTCTTGGCAGATGCCCTTTTCAACTAGAGTAGATAGCATTACTAACTTCCAATTTACCGAAGCTATGGAAGATGATCTGATTGTTCGAGATATGGCTAAAAATTCGCACTCGTTGACAACAGAAGAAATTCAAAAAATAAAGCAAAGAGTCTTGGCGGAGCCTCTGTTAATAAACCAATTAGTTTCAGAATCGGGGCACGTGACTGGAGTAAATGTGACCCTAACCATACCGCCGGCCGAGCTCACCGCTGCTACGCCAGAAATAGCAGCTTTTGCACGCCAACTGCAGGCAAAAATAGAAAAAAATCATCCGCAAATGAAAGTTTACCTGAGCGGTATGATAATGATGGATGATGCTTTTAATCAAAGTGCTATAAACGATTTTACAAAACTTTTGCCAGTTAGTTTTGCTGTGATGATGCTCCTACTGGCATTTTTAGTAGGCAGGTTTTTTGGGACTCTAGCAACGTTTATCATTATCGTCTTTTCTATTTTCAGCGCACTCGGAGTTGGGGGCTATCTTGGTTATCCTTTGACCGGCTCTAGCCCGTCAACACCCATCATAATTTTAACAGTCGCCATCGCAAACTGTGTTCATGTGCTTACAACCTATGCCCATTCGCTAAAAAATGGGGCGCATCAAAAAGACGCGATGCACGACAGTTTGAAAATAAATCTTCAACCCATCTTTCTTGCGAGCATCACCACTGCGATAGGTTTTCTCACGATGAATTTTTCGGAAGTCCCTCCGTTTAACCATCTCGGAACGCTGGTCGCGGTGGGGGTGCTAATATCATTCCTACTTTCGATCTCTTTTTTACCTGCGCTAGTTACTCTACTACCCAAGAGTAATATTAAATTATCAGATAACCACGGGGAATTTTTAACAAGATTTGCTAATTTCGTGATAGCTAATAAAAAAGCTTGCCTTTGGCTCATGGTGGGCGGCATTACACTTGCGATCATTAACATTCCTAAGAATGAATTAAATGATGTATTCGTGCATTACTTTGACGAAAACATCGATTTTCGGACTGACACGGACTTCATGGTCGAAAACATGACTGGAGCCTATACTATCAACTTCTCGCTCGAAGCTTCTGAGTCAGGCGGTATCAGCGATCCAGTTTTTTTAGCCGATGTAGAAAATTTTTCCCTCTGGTTAGAAAATCAGCCTGAAACTATACACGTGGCTCGTTTCACAGAAATAATGAAACGACTTAACAAGAATATGCATGCCGATGATCCAGCCTACTATGTATTGCCAGATAACCGAGAACTTGCCGCCCAATACCTCCTTTTGTATGAAATGTCACTCCCGTACGGATTAGACTTGAATAATCAAATTAACGTAGATAAGTCGTCGACAAATGTCAAAAGCACTCTTCAAACGATTTCGAGTAAGGAGGGTATCGCATTAGACATGCGGGCTAAGAAATGGGTTGAAGAAAACACTTCAAAAGTCACTCACGTAGATAGTGCAAGCACCTTCCTCATGTTTTCTAATATAGGCCAGAGAAATATCAGAACAATGCTTTTTGGCACCGTTATTGCCCTAATACTCATTTCGGGTATTTTAATTCTCGCACTTAAATCCTTAAAGCTCGGAGCACTTAGCTTGATCCCCAATCTTATACCAGCAGCTGTTGGCTTTGGTATATGGGGGCTTCTTGTGGGCCAAGTAGGCTTATCCCTTTCGCTAGTCACTGGAATGAGCTTCGGCATTGTTATCGATTACACCGTGCATTTTATGTCAAAATATCTGAGAGCCAAACGTGAGCAAGGAATGATCCCTGAAGACGCGGTTCGCTACGCATTTAGAACGGTTGGTCAGGCACTGCTAGTAACTACAATGATTCTGGTAATCGGCTTTGGAATACTTGGCACGTCAACATTTTATTTCAACGCAGGTATGGGGCAGATGACAGCAATGATTATTCTAGTTGCGTGTGTCGCCGTATTTCTCCTACTGCCACCATTATTACTTAAAATAGAGGATAAAAATGCGCCAACTAATAACAATGCTACTGTGTCTGACCTTACTTAATGCCGGCGCGCAAACCGCAGAAGAAAAAGGACTCGCGATAGTCCAAGAAGCTGATGCGCGTGACACTGGCTGGGTCGACTCTAAAGCAAATATGCAGATGATCCTAACCAACAAGCAAGGCCAGAAAAGTGAACGCTCTATTAGGATAGTTTCGCAAGAGGTGATTGGCGATGGCGATAAGAGCCTATCAATCTTCAACTCCCCAAAAGATATTAAAGGTACTGCTTTTCTTAGCTATACCCATTCCTTAAAACCTGATGACCAATGGCTATATTTACCCGCGTTAAAACGAGTCAAACGAATTGCGTCCGCTAACAAATCTGGTCCATTTGTAGGGAGTGAATTCGCTTATGAGGACTTGACGTCTCAAGAGGTCGAAAAATACACCTACAAGTGGCTGAGAGATGAAGAAATTGATGGAAAGAATCATTTTGTCGTCGAGGCATACCCGGCGTATGAGAACTCAGGATATACACGTCAAGTGGTATGGATTGACAGCCAAATGTACCAAGCGGTAAAGATTGACTTCTACGACAGAAAAAACACCTTACTCAAAACGCTAGCCAGTTCGGACTGGTCTCAGTATCTATCAAAATATTGGCGACCTGGTAAAATGCTAATGACAAACCACCAAACAGAAAAAAGCACCGAACTGCTGTGGAAGGACTACGAATTTCAAGTTGGACTAACCAACAGAGATTTTGACAAAAATACACTAAAGCGTTCTCGCTAATCAAATGCCCTAGCCTTTGATGAAGAGAATCAAAAAGTTTGTTATTGAAGACTACTTAACTCAGAGTGGCTACAAACTAGATCTAACAATTCAATATCGGACTTACGGAGTCTTATCATCCGATCGCTCAAATGCGGTGCTAATTCCCTCTTTCTACGGAGGAAATGATACAGACGTACAGTATCTGTTCGCTTCGGGAAGAGTACTGGACCCAGAAAAGCATTTTATTATCGCCGTGAATATGTTCGGCAATGGATGCTCTACTTCCCCGAGTAATATCAACAATGAATATGCAGGCGCTGCGTTCCCCACTATAACGATATATGACAACGTAATCTGCCAACAACGCTTGATCACCCGAGAGTTTAAAATACCTAAGCTGCGATTGATCACAGGTTTCTCGCTTGGCGCCGCCCAGGCTATGCAGTGGGGAGCATTGTTTCCAGAAATGGTCAATGCGCTGCTACCAATATGTGGTGCTGCTAAAGTCGCCCCCCATAATAAGGTATTCATAGAAAGCGCCATCCAAGTGCTGAAGCAAATACCCGATTTCTATCAAGGCAAGTATACAAGCCCTCCTGTCGATGCGATTGGCGCCTTTGGCCATGTTTATGCTGCTTGGCTATTCTCGCAGGATTTCTTCGCGCAAAGAATCTATACCTCACTAGGTATGTCATCGCCAGAGGATGTCGTACAGTTCACCAAGAAGTACTTTCAAAAGTCTGATGCAAATGATCTAATCGCTATGGCCAACGCATGGACCGCATTTGATATCAGTAAAAATATAAAGTTTAAAGGCGATTTCAATAAGGCTCTTAACGCCATAACTGCTAAAACCATTATAATGCCCTGCGATACCGATCTATACTTCCGTGTATCGGATAACGCGCAAGAAGTCTTGGCTATGCCCGACGCAAGTTTAAGGCCACTAAGATCTGACTGGGGACACGCCGCGGGTTTCGGGATGAATGCCGATGACAACGACACAATAGACAAAGCTATAGAAGAACTTTTAGCACAAAAACTATAAGAGGTCAGGTGCAACCTCAACATACTAAGGACTTAATTCATGGTACCCACTATCACAGTCGAACCCACTAAGACGACATCTAAGGTCGAGTTCCCTGATAGCCTTGGGTTCGGCAAAATATTCACCGATCGTATGTTTTCGCAGCGTTTTTGTCCTGCAAAAGGTTGGTACGATGCGAAAATTGGCCCTTATCAGCAAATATCGCTAGACCCGGCTACGACAGTATTCCATAACGGTCAAATGATCTTTGATGGAACCAAAGCCTATCGCAGAAAAGATGGCGACATAAACTTGTTTAGGCCAGAATTAAATGTCGAGCGTTTTAATCTTTCCGCGCAGCGCATGGGAATGCCTGAAGTAAATCCCCAAAGTCATTTAAATGCAATACGAGAACTCGTGAGGTTGGAAGAACAATGGGTACCTAACATGGAAGGGACTGCACTCTACATCCGACCAACCATGATCAGTGTAGAGAAAACCTTAGAAGTCCGAGCTAGCAAGGAATATTTACACTTCATCATATTAACGCCGGTTGCCCCCTATTTTGCGGACGGTTTCTCTCCTGTGTCGGTACTAGTTTCTGACAATTACGTGCGTGCGGTTCCAGGAGGTACGGGCCAAGCTAAAACGCCGGGAAACTATGCAGGCTCAATTGCCGCAACCGAAGTCGCTCTAAAGAAAGGTTACCAGCAAGTCCTTTGGTTAGATGGTGTGGAGCGAAAGTATATCGACGAAGTCGGGGCAATGAATATTGCTTTCGTACTGAATGGAAATGAAATCGTAACACCGAGCCTTACAGGCGCGATACTCCATGGGGTGACACGTAAGTCATTGTTGGATCTCGCTCCTCAGTTAGGTTATCCGATCACCGAACGGAGAATTGGTATTGATGAAATTATAGAAGGTCTTTCGTCTGGCACAGTGACTGAAATATTCGGTATGGGTACCGGGGCGGTAATAGCGCCTGTTGGTCAATTGAGCTACAAAAATCAGGCGATCTTAGTAAGAGATGGAAAGCCTGGCCCAATCGCCACGCGCCTTTACAAAGAACTAACGAGTTTACAAAGAGGTCTAACTGAAGATACGAACAACTGGACACAAATAATAAAAATCTAGTACTTAAAATTTAATTAAAGAGATATCTTATGACAACCGTAAAACTTGTTGAATATGAAAATGCTTGTGAAGATGTACGTGAAATTTATGATGACATAAGAAAATTGCGCGGTAGCGATTTCATCAATAATTTTTGGAAGGCTTTAGCAAACAACCCGAGTCAGCTGAAGCAAATTTGGACTCAATTGAAAATTGTCATGGGCCCAGGTTCAATCGACCCGTTGACGAAAGAAATGATATATATTGCAGTTTCCGTTGCGAACTCCTGCACATATTGTACGCATTCACACACGGCCCAAGCACGAGTGAAAGGGATGACAGATGAACAGCATAATGAGCTGATTGCTATTATCGGGATGGCTCATCAGACAAACGGTCTAGTTACCTCAATGCAAGTAGACGTCGACGAAACATTTTTAGTTAAATAACGATTCTTTAGGGGAAAACAAATGACAAATAATGCAACAGCTGGCTATGTCATGAATCAAACAATGTTACGAATACAAGACCCAAAGGTATCCGTAGCATTTTATCGAGACACTCTTGGCATGACGCTATTGGGCAAGTTTGACTTTGCGGAAATGAATTTCTCACTTTATTTTATGGGGTACTTAGAGGAAGGTGAGAAAATTCCTGAGGATAAAAAAGAAAGATCGGAATGGATTTTTTCTCGACCAGCTCTCGTGGAACTGACGCACAACTGGGGTACCGAGAATGATCCTGATTTCGCTGGCTACCATGATGGCAACCAGCAGCCTCAAGGCTTCGGACACATAGGTATCTCAGTACCTGATGTTTATGAAGCGAGTAAGCGGTTTGAGGAATTAGGAGTTGAATTTGTAAAGCGCCCAGACGACGGGCATATGAAGGGATTAGCATTCATTAAAGACCCCGATGGGTACTGGATTGAGATACTAAGCCCGAAAGGACTTCGCGATATAGCCGGCAATTAGTTTGCTAGGCGTTTTTAATCGTCAGTCCGCCGTCAACCGCCAGATGCGTGCCGGTAATATACTGAGACGCGGGCAGCACATAGTTCAACGTGCCATGCGCTACTTCCTCTGGCTCCGCATAGCGTTTTAAAGCAGATCTTCTTGCTGCAAAAATCGCCTTTGACTTATCGGGGATATCGGCAGTCATCCCTGTATTTATTGGTCCGGGGCAAATACAATTGACGGTTATACCTTTCATTCCTAACTCTACTGCTAACGAGCGAGTTAAACCGATAACACCTGTCTTCGCAGCAGTATAAGCGCTAACACCTTTAGTCGCACCAAGCCCTTCAGTAGATGCTATGTTAACTATACGCCCTCCTTCGGAAGCTTCTAAGTGTGGCAGGCATTCTCTCGCCAACATGACCTGAGCTGTTAACAAAATACCCAAGCTACGATCCCAGCCTTCTTCAAATGAGGGTGCGTCGATTGGCTCATATCGTACGATCCCAGCGTTATTAATTAATATATCGAGCCCACCCCATTTTTGAGCGATAGCCGACACGACCGCGACTCGATTAGCCTTTTGACTAACATCTAATACCCAACCAAAAGCACTACCTCCCGCCTCATCGATCTCTCGAACAACACGACTGACTTTGTCAGCATCTAGATCGGTCACCGCGACATGTGCACCCTCATCCGCAAACAAATGCGCTGTGGCTCGCCCCATTCCACTGGCTGCACCAGTCACCAACGCAATTTTTCCTTCGATACTTCTGCTAAGTTTGCTTAGTTTCGCCACAATCCTCTCCGTCGGTAATTTTATAAAAACTCAATATATACAAAAATATAATGCTTGAAGTTTTCCAGATTATCTACAACAAAAAACTAAAATATAATTATTAGCCGGCATGAGGAAGGTGTGCTTAAGGCGAAAATCAAACTCACCGCCCAAATCTTCTAACTCGTCGATGCTGCGGATACGGAACTCTGGAGATTGGATTTGCAGCCATTCATCTAACCTTTTATTACCAATAGTAGCCGGAAGCCCCGACCTGTGGAACGGTCCATAAATAAAAAACAAACGAGAGTCTGTCAACATGGAAGACACACCCGCAAACATGCAAGCCACATCCGACCAGCTCATATAATGCACTGTGTTCGAAGTAAAAACGAAATCGTAATAGCTTTGGCACCAATTATAGCTTGTTACGTCCAATACTAACGGATCGAGCATATTCCGCGCATTAGAATCAGCAATCCATTGTCGGATACCAGGAATATTGCACTCCAATTCTGTCGCTTGCCATTGGAGGTGCGGAAGTCTCTCGCAACAATATACGCCATGCTGGCCAGTCCCAGAGCCTATCTCAAGTAAAGTTTCACCCTCGTGTAAAAATGGCTTCATTACTTTGAATATAGCCTCTTTATTCCTTTCTGCAGCGTCTATATAGGGTTTATTCATATAAATTTCTTTGAACTAATTGTTTCGTTTGTCGGGGGATCTGCACTATAACTCGACCAAATTCTAAGACTAGTGTTAAATTGTAAATCAAATTATCAATTTTGGATTTTGTTTCGTAATGACAGCAATTAACTATGCAGATCTGCCCAAAATATCAGCTACAATCAATTACATTGACGGATCAGCAAAAAGCCCTGAATTTTTTCTCTTTGATCCCGATCCTAACGGTCGTCCACCACCACCCAAAGTCGACAAACGGGAAATGTCTATCCACGATGTACGCACATGTATGGATTTAGTCACTTTAGATAACAACGGGTTTTCATTTTGTTTACAGAACTTACCTACACTAAACTACGAAGACTCTGGGACAGTGAAAACAAAGTACTACCCTCTATGTGCAGACCTAGTAAAAATAGAGACCAACTGTAAGGAAGTGTACGTCTTTGATCATAATGTCAGAGAAACTGGCAGGCGCAAAAGCGGTATTTTTCCTCCCGCCAGAAATGCTCACAACGATTACACCAATGAATCAGCTCCTGCACGAGTAAAAGACCTTATGGGCAACAGGGCAGACGAACTGTTAGCTCGAAGATACGCATTTATTAACGTTTGGCGTCCGTTACGAGGACCCGTAGATACGCAGCCACTGGCTGTGTGCGATGCAAAAACCGTCGGATCAGAAGACTTTATATCTGCCCATCTAAGATACCCAGATCGAAGTGGCAAAGTCTTTTCTGTAAAACATAATCAAAGTCATCGGTGGTGCTACCTAGCTGGGATGGAAGATAGAGAAATTATGTTTATCAAATGTTTTGACACAGCAGGACCAAACATCACCAAGTACACTGCTCACACTTCCTTTTATGAGCCGCAACAACCGAAGTCACCAAAGGGGCGTAAAAGTATAGAAGTGAGAACGTTGGCCTTTTTTTAGACCGGACACAATCAGGGTCAATCAGTTTGCCACCTGCGCGCATGGCGCACAGGCGGCTAGACGACAGACATTATTAACCCTGCATCCCAGTCTCTGCAGCACCTGGATGCAAACTAGCAGCGGCACTCGCACGTCCCTTCATGCGTTCCATCCAAGATGATAGATTGCCAAGCTCAGCCTCTAGAGGTTGCCCAACACCATTCATAAAATCAAGACAGCAAAAAAGAATCAAATCAGCCAAGGTCATTTTATCGCCACCGACGAAATCTCGCCCCGCCATCAAATTATCAAGCCACTCCCGTGCTCCCTTCGCTTTAGCTTTAAGGCTGTCCGCAGACTCGGGGAAACACAACATCCGATCTCGGAAGATATCTATACCTTCGGCGTAACGAAATCCGTTATACATATTTTCGGTTATGTTCAATTCCACACGTCGAACCCACATTCTAGTTTCTGCTCTCTCCTCGGCATTGCCTCCAATCAGGGGATTGTTTGGATTCTTTTCTTCTAGGTATTCGCACACTGCAACGGTTTCTCCAATAACACTGCCGTCATCTAACTCCAAAGCAGGCATTTGACCGCCAGGGTTTTTGGCCGTATACGCAGCCGCCCTATTTTCTCCGCCCAACAAGTCATGCTCTACTGTTTCGATATCAATACCCTTTTCGATACAAAACATTCTCACCATGCGGGGATTAGGGCCAAACGAACTTAGTAATTTCATTCTACTCTCCATCTTTTTATTTTGAATTCTCAGATTTATTCTACGTTATGACTGTAATAAAAAAAGTTTTTATTACTTCTTGTTAAAGTTACGTCTAATATAAATCAAATAAAATACGGATAACAAAGTGTTTTATGCTAAAATATAACAAATGACGTTATCTTACAAAATCACATTGGTTTGGCCGAAAATATGCTTGCTACTATTTTTCTTGAGCAGCATAGTCTCATGTGCGGATGAAAATTCTGTGGCTGATAAGATCCAGTCGTCAACCCGGCCCGTTTGCGGTGAAACAATTATCGCTACCGAAAGAGGTTCGGTTGGTTTCATGAAAAACCTTGCTGAGAGTGAGGACTCTATTCGAGCAATCGCTGACAAACAATTGCGCGCAGCACTGCAGTCCAAAACGAATGATCAATCATCAAGCCCCTCGGAGGCAAGTGACACCAGAATTATTTACAGGGTAAAGCCGATTGAATTCTTACCAAAAGGTGAACAAAACCAGATCTGTATGCAGTTAGAAGAAGAGACTAGCATCACTCCGTTAAAATATGGACCTAACGAGTTCACTTCCGTAACTGCCTTAAATGATTGGATCATGAGCCTTACACGGGGCAATGGCGAAGATGGGAAACTACTCTACAAACAGTGTGGTTCAAACTGCAGCCCTCGCTACACATTCTCTATTGACGCGAAGGAGTCTAATTATGCAGTCAATACAGAAGTTTTATGTGGATTAGCTAGAGATACCGCGAGCGATCTATACGAATTATCAACCGCGTTAGTAGCACAGAGCTGCACTTCTGATTGATGGGCTCATATAAACTAGGTTAATTGCGCTCATGCGAAACGTGAATTTAGAACAAGCTAAATTAAGATTCATGCATGTCGTAATGTGGCCATTTTGTCTTTTATCATCCATGAGTATTTTGGCGCTTGGATTTTCTAGGGATGCGGAAACGCTCTACTTTAATTTGTCCTACTTATGGATTATCGGGTGCCTCTTGTTATGCGAAAGAAGGTTTACCTACCGTGTTGATTGGACTCGGACCGACGGTCAAACCGGCGCAAATATCTATCATACATTATTGAATAAGGGCCTAGTTCAAGCGGCGATAGTCGTGGGGATCTCAACAGGCATGATCACTACCCAAGAAGAAGCCTTCCTGTCTGATTGGCCTCTAGTGTTGCAGGTCCTATTAGGGCTTGTTACCTCGGAATTAGGACTTTACTGGGCGCACCGATGTTCGCATGAGTATCCATATTTGTGGCGTTTCCACTCCGTACACCATAGCGTTAAAAGATTATGGCTGGTGAATACTGGTCGATTTCACTTCATCGACTCGATAATCAGCGTTCTCGCTAGCCTGCCCTTCCTACTCCTCTGCGGGATATCCACTGATGCTATCGTGTGGGTTAGTGCCATCACGGCTTACCTAGGGATACTGACTCACTGTAACGCTGACATGCATTGCGGCGTTTTAAACAAGGTCTTTAATACCCCTCAATTGCACCGCTGGCATCACTCGATCGATTCAAAAATTGGGAACAACAACTATGGAGAGAATCTAATGCTTTGGGATAAGATCTTTGGAACTTACTATTACAAAGAAGACTCTGCAGTAGACGTCATCGGAATCCAGGAAAAAATGCCTGCAAATTTCACCAAACAGTTGCTCATACCGTTTATTTGGAATCGCTATCAGGATGGTGGCGAAGACGCAGATACTGGGTAATTTCTCTTCTTAGCCTGAAATACTCGCCAGATCACATTACTCAATACTTTGCTGGCGATGCCCCTCGCCTTAAGCCCTATCGCAGTAATTACCATGTGCACAGCCGAATCAATGTGTACTTTTTTATACATGCTTGTCGCAATTTGATTATACGTTCCGGCGCATTCTTCTCGATTGTAACTAACCCCTATGTCTTCTAATCGCGCTGTTGCAGCATGCCATGCATAACCAAGCTCATCATCACTGGCCTCGGCGACTCTACTGATAGCTATTTTTATACGTTTAAATAGATTTAATTTTTTATACCGCTCTGCGTGCAATTTAAATAGCCGATAATGCCTGGATTCATCTCGAGAAATAAGCGTACAGATCTGACGAAGAACCGGATCAGCAGAAAAATCCCTCAATGCAGCGTAATAGGAACAAGTACCAGATTCAACGACACATCGTGCCAAAAGTTCCCCTGCCTGAGAACCTCTCACCGAAACCTCTGCTTCCAAGGGGATCTGATAAAGACGCCTAAAATGAGTTAAGCGTTGTTTGAAGTTAAAACTAGAATCGACCAACTCCGCCCAGCGGCCAAGGGCTTCACCGTGCTGAATCTCCTCATCACCCCACCTATCGGCTACGACGCAAAACTCGGGGTCATCTTTAAATACGTTATTTAAATACACCACATAATCCGCGCTATTCGCTTCCACGAGCGCGGCCGTTTTCACGGCGGAAAGCAGCTCTGGAGTAACCAGGTCGCGCTTTAAAACCGACCAATCAATGTCATCTAAAGTCCAGTGCTTTGCTTTTAACGTCATAATAAAAAATAATTAATTAAGGAGTGCTGGGGACAATTATATTGGCATATAATGGTCAAATAAAATATTGCTACTGTATCTAAATTCGCGTTCTTCCGATCAGACCGCGGTTGTAAGTATATCAGGATAACCAAATGTTCGTCATAATGCGCATCCATCAGATGAAAACTTGAGTGCTTATTTTTGAATGGACATGAATAGCCCCAAAAATAAGAGTATGAGTCGTTTCTCAACCAGAGCCTATCTCCCTAAGAAACTATTCTGGCTAAGCACACCACTTAGCTTTATTCTAGATTTCGCCTTAGGTCTCCAAAAACTGGCTGCGGTTTACCAGAAATCGCGAGGCAAAAATCCTTTGGATTTCACGACTGAGGTTTTAAAAACTGTTCGAGTCGCTTTCCAATCGGGAGATGACTCTATAAAAAATATTCCTGCGGAAGGTGGATGTATTGTGGTGGCGAACCATCCTCATGGAATGCTTGATGGAGTAGGGATGATTAAAGTACTCCTCGAACGAAGGAAAGACGTTCGAGTGATGGCGAATCATTTGCTTTACTGTTTTGAAGAACTCAAGACAACTTTTATCGGAGTAGACCCCTTTGGTGGAGATCATGCTAAGCGATTCAATACTAAGGCTGTTTTGGAAGCCAGAAAGTGGGTGAATGATGGCGGGTTATTGGTCATATTTCCAGGCGGCGAAGTGTCTAGTTTTTACTGGAAAACTAGAGCTATAGCTGACCCCAACTGGGATTCAGGTGTAAGTTGGTTAGCTGAAAAAACAAATGTTCCTGTAGTACCCGTGTTCATTGATGGAAGAAATTCAATCTGGTTTCAAATAGCGGGCATGCTCCATCCTAGACTGCGCACTTGTTTACTTGTCCAAGAGTTCTTGCATCACAAAAGGAAAGTGATAAATGTTTACTGCGGTCCAGTAATCAGCCCTAAAACGCTAGCTAGGATACCCGACGCTCTAGAGATCGCCCGCTACCTCCGAACTTGTACCTATCTTATCAATGACCGAAATTCCTATCGTAAGCCGTTTACACTAAAAAGAGATAAAGCTTCCTCAACTCCAGAAGAAATAACCGACGGTTATAGGGTAGAGGCGCTAGAAAATGAAGTAAAAAATTTGCCCAAAGAACAATGTCTGGTCTCTAAAACCGGCAAGTTGGAAGTGTGGTACGGAGACGCGGATCAGATCCCGACAATTCTTAAAGAAATTGGCCGACTGCGGGAAGTGGCTTTTCGAGATGTAGGTGAAGGTACTGGGAAAACAGAAGATATTGATGAATTTGATCAGTACTATCAGCACTTATTCCTATGGCATACGGAAACATGTCAAGTAATAGGAGGTTATAGACTTGGACGTGCAAAACACATCATAGAACAAAAAGGATATGAGGGACTGTATATCTGTTCTCTTTTCTCTTTATCCGCTAAATTGCGTGATGATTTGAACTTTGCGTTAGAGGTTGGGCGTTCTTTTGTGCGTATCGAACACCAACGAAACTACTCGTCACTAATGCTACTCTGGAAAGGAATAGGCAGATATGTTGCCCTTAACCCCAGCTTTCGATACCTGCTAGGCCCTGTCAGTATAAGCAATGACTACCACCCGCTATCTCAGCAACTCATCGTACGTTTCCTGCAGGGGAATAGTATGGAAAAAGAACGTTCAAGCTTAGTAAAACCAAAACGACCTTTTCGTCTCGAAAGAAAACACTCAAAACGCGTAGATATCAGTATTTCTGACCTCGAGGTAGTAGGCAACCTTCTTGCCACGCTGGAAGACGATACAATTGGAATCCCCGTACTGTTGCGGCAATACCTCAAACTTAACGGTCAAATTCTGGGTTTTAATGTGGACCGCGCATTCGGGAATTCAATCGATTGCTTGCTTTGGGTCGACTTAACTAAAACCGACGAAATCCTTCTTAAAAAATATATGGGGCCCGAAAACGTGAAAATCTTTTTAGCCAAACATTCTAACAATTCTAGCAGATAAGATGCTCACTTAAAAAAAGCCTCCAATTAAGGAGGCTTTTTTATATATGTTTAACTCAGTGACGAATCATGCTGCTTCGATAGCTTTGTCTTCGTCCTCCCAAGTCCTAAGCACCGGCATAACTTCCTTAGCAAATAGCGACTGACTTCTCTGCGCGACCTCAAAATCCATGCCCGCGAAGCGAAAGCATAACAATGCTCCTGTAGTACCCATCAACTTACGACGATCTTCAAACTTCCTTAACACCTCATCGGGAGTGCCCCAAATTTGTTGATCGAGATAAGCTTGCATCATTGCTTCCTTACCAACTTCTCTCATTGCATCAACTGAATCTCCGTAAGACTCATACCCTTTCGCATTTTTATAATGCTCGCCCATCAAGTCATAATGGTGGAGTACGCTAACTAAATAGCTCGCTATGTACTTGCTATTCTCTTCAGCTCTTTTTTTATCAGTATCAATTACTGTCATGTCAGTCAAAAGCAGAGGCTTAGGCGCTTTGCCATGATGCTCCATAAATGCTTTACCAT
>CALJHG010000011.1 GCA_938075585.1 uncultured Gammaproteobacteria bacterium
TCCAAAAAAAAGACCAAAAAATCGATCTGCAAAGCCGACACCTCCCCTAGAAATAATATCTGATAAGAATCGCTTGATCACAGCGGACACAATAAAAACACCAATAAAAATCGAGAAAAAACAAATTATATTTCTCAAGCTATCGATAGTTACATAAGACTCTATAAAAGCTCCCAGCGCTGTAGCATACTTAAACCCAAAGAATATTCCGAAAAACCAAGTTAATAGCGATAAAATTTCGCGCGCTATCCCTCGGAACAACCCAATAGTGCCCGAGAATAAAACAATAGCTAGTAAGATTATGTCTGTCCAGTTCATAATGGAACCGAAATTCATCTAAGTTTTGATTGTAACAGAGTCATCTATTCTATAACAGCAGTCATGGGCACATGCTTAATCAGTATGCTCCGCTGCTGGTTACTTTTGCGCAGTTTCGATCGTATTTCTTCAGCCTGACGCAAATCCATATGCGGGCCAACTAGTACCTTAAAAGCCCTGACCCCATTATTCTTAGCAGTGCGCACATATGCTGCGAAACCTTGCTCCCTCAGAAACTTGACTTGACTATCGGCGTTAGCACGCCTCTCAAAGCTACCTACCTGTAAGTCCCAAGAGTCTACTTCATAAAGTTGAGGCTCAGTCCGACGAGCAGTATTATCTAACTTTTCGATCAAAGAGGCGATCTCATCTTTCTGGATCGGAGCAATAACTTCGCCACTTAAGTCAGGTGATCTGGGGTCTATCTGAAGTTGGAGCTCTTCATCACTTACATTAGGCGATAAAAACATGGGCAAAAGAATAAGAGCTGTCGAAATTAGGATTAAGAAGCCGACCAGTCTTTTTTTCAAAATCTCACTCATCAAGCTATCTTCTCCTGAATGAATTTCATCGCCTCACCGACTGTGATAAACGATCCGGTAATTATTAGCCTATCCACAAAGTACTTGTTCTCGAAAATTTCACTTAATATCTGATCGCATGAAGAATGACAACTGGTCTTAAGCTTTTTGTCAAGACTCTTCGCTGTTTCCATTACCTCCTCTGCAGATAAAGCACCTGCGTTGTCTAGTTCAACTAAATACAAGCGATCAATCACCGGAGTTAAATGCGTCAAAAAGCCTACAACATCTTTTGTAGACAACATCCCGAAAATACATGCTGTTTTCTGGACTTTTCTCATGCCCATTATTTCTCTAGATAAAATTTCTGCTGCTGGCTCATTGTGAGCCACATCAACAAAAATCTCGAAACCCAAGTCGTGAGATATTGACTGCATCCTACCCGGGATAACGAGGCTATGACAGACCTTGCGTACTGAAGATTCAAGTACTTGTGCGTCTATATTTAAGAGTTCAAGTACTTTCAACACCCCTGATATATTGCGAAGCTGATGAGCTCCGGACGTTACAGGATAGGGAAGCTTCGTAAGACTTTTAGCGTTACTAGACCACTCCCAATAGCTATCTTCAGTCTCCATGAAATAGTCGACGCCCAATATCGAGAGTTCCGCTTCTATTAGTTCAGCATGAGAATAGATAGCGCGCGGCACTTCCTTATCAGAGCACACGACTGGTTTCCCAGGTCGCATAATACCGGCTTTTTCTAAGGCAATTTCCTCCCGAGTTTCTCCCAGCCATTCGACATGATCGAGCCCAATCGAAGTGATTAAAGCTACATCAGACTCAACAATATTAACCGCATCAAGCCTTCCGCCTAAGCCAACTTCTAAAATAACGAAGTCTAAGTTGTAAGCATTGAAAATATTTAGCGAAGCTATGGTTATAAATTCGAAATAAGTCAAGGCAGCAGAGCCAGAGATTTTACTAAGCGTGTAGAACGCATTACATATCTCTGTAGAAGAAACATTATGCCCATTAACTCTTATACGTTCATTAAAATGAGTGATATGTGGGGAAGTATATGTACCCACCTTGTAACCCAACTCTAATATAATGGCTTCAAGATAATGACAACATGAGCCCTTTCCGTTGGTACCGGCGACGGTAATAACCTGGGGCGACAAGTTAACTAACCCGAGCTTGGTTCCGACATCCAAGCATTTACCTAAGCCGAGTTTTATCTCGTCGCCCTCTACATTTTCTAACCAGTCCAACCACGCAACCATGCTAGCTTCCGCCTTTGGCGGAGCATCCGCTCTAACAGCTTTACGAACTGACTCTGGCACCATCATAAATTGGAGAAGTTTGTCACTAAAGGGCGTTTTCCTTGCGGCGCGTTTGCGTGAATGTGGAAAGAATAGACACTATTGTGCTTTTTAGTTGACGACGGTCGACAATCATATCAACGGCGCCATGATCTAATAAAAATTCGCTACGCTGAAAGCCATCCGGAAGTACTTGCCGCACGGTCTGCTCTATAACCCGAGGTCCAGCAAACCCAATCAACGCATTCGGTTCTGCAATAGTGACATCACCAAGCATAGCTAAACTAGCAGAAACTCCTCCAGTAGTTGGATCCGTTAAAACTACTATGTAAGGTAGGCTATTTTCTCTCATTTCAGCTATCGCTGCGCTAGTTTTGGCCATTTGCATAAGTGATATCAGTGCTTCTTGCATGCGCGCACCACCGCTTGTACAAAAACACACCAGAGGTATCTTGGCTTGTAAACAGCGCCTAACTGCTCTCACAAATCGTTCACCCACGACAGAGCCCATGGAACCTCCCATGAATGAAAAATCGAAAGCTGCAGCAACAATAGGCATGTTATCAATCGTACCTTCCATGGCTATGAGTGCATCACTTTCACCCGTATTTTTCTGTGCCAAAGTTATACGGTCTCGGTACTTTTTATTGTCTTTAAATTTAAGGAAATCAAATGGACGTAACTTACTCCCAATTTCTCGTCCACTATTTTGATCCAAGAATGTCATTAATCTCCGACGCCCAAACAGGCGCATATGCGCATTGCATTTAATACAAACCTGAAGGTTTCTCTCAACTTCAGCTCGATAAAGTACTGCCCCGCACTCGGAACAACTTGTCCACAATCCTTCAGGAACCGAGCTCTGTCCATTACCTTCGGTACGGATCCTTTTTGGCAGTAATTTTTTAAACCAGCTCAATTACATATTCCTTCAAAAGTTCGGCCTTTACTTGAATTGGACCGATTGATTAATACTAGTTCTGAGTTCCCGCACAAAATGGGTGACATTTTCGGCTATCTCAGTCACAGTCTCACCTTTTTCAATAATTTCTACGATAGCACTACCGACAACCACACCATCTGATATCGCGGCCGCATCCACAGCTGCTTGTGAATTACGAATTCCAAATCCAAGTCCTACCGGAATACCCGCAATATTTTTCGTCCTATCAATATTATCCTTAATTTCATTTCCGTCGAATTGTTTATCCCCAGTCACTCCTTTTACAGCGACGAAATAAACAAACCCAGAAGCATATTCGCAAATTTTCCTAATCCTCTCCTCTGGAGAGTTGGGTGCGACCAGAAATATCTGGGCGATACCCAACGGTTCAAATGAATTCTTGAAAGGAGCGGCCTCTTCTGGTGGTAAATCAACCACCAAAACTCCATCGGCACCAACTTCATTGCATCGAGCCGCTAGAGTACCAAGACCCATACGTTGAAACGGATTGCAGTACCCCATAAGGACCACTGGCGTATCTAAATCTTTTTGTCGGAATACACCTACACAATCTAATACATCACTTAAACTCGTACCAAGACTCAACGCTCTTTCGCTCGCTCTTTGGATAACTTCCCCATCAGCCATAGGGTCGGAGAATGGCACTCCAAGCTCAATAATATCAGCCCCACCTGCAACTAAAGCATGCATGATATCAGGGGTCGCCTCCAAAGTAGGATCCCCCGCGGTGACAAAAGCGATCAGTCCCTTCATCCTGTCTGAGTTTAATTTTTCAAAACAAGCATTAATTCGATTCATAGTATTACCCAATAAAACAGTACCAACGCTAAATTACAATGTAATCGAGTTAAGCGTCGCTATAGTTTGTATATCCTTATCCCCTCGTCCTGATAAATTCACCACGATGGTCTTTCCTTGTCCCATAACAGCGGCTAATTTTTCAGCATAAGCCAGCGCGTGACTAGTCTCGAGAGCAGGAATAATTCCTTCTAATGTGGTCAGTCTATCAAACGCTTCTAAAGCCTCACCATCGTTTACAGTCTCGTATTGCGCCCTACCAATGTCCTTTAGCCATGAATGCTCTGGCCCCACTCCAGGGTAGTCGAGTCCAGCACTTATAGAATGAGTCGATTCAATTTGACCGCACTCGTCTTGCATTAGATAGGTTCGATTCCCGTGTAAAACCCCTGGAATACCTGCACTTAAAGGAGCGGAATGTCTCCCACTAGCTACGCCCTCTCCACCGGCTTCTACTCCGACCATCGCAACATCCGAATCATTTATGAATGGATGGAATAGACCAATTGCGTTTGATCCCCCACCAACACATGCGACTAAAGCATCTGGCAGAGAGCCTATCTGTTCAAGACATTGACAACGAGTTTCTCGGCCGATAATCGATTGGAAATCTCGCACAATAACCGGATAAGGGTGCGGTCCAGCAACCGTCCCTATAATATAAAACGTAGTGTCTACATTCGTAACCCAATCGCGAAGAGCTTCATTTAGAGCATCTTTAAGTGTCCGAGAACCCGACGTGACCGGGACCACTTGCGCACCCAGTAACTTCATTCGAAAAACGTTAGTTGACTGCCTTTTTATATCTTCCTCTCCCATATACACACAACACTCTAACCCGAGTCTAGCTGCAATTGTCGCGGTTGCGACGCCGTGTTGGCCCGCACCAGTTTCCGCAATGACCCTAGGCTTTCCCATTCTTTTGGCCAACAAAGCCTGTCCGACGGTATTGTTTACCTTATGAGCACCGGTATGATTTAAGTCTTCGCGCTTGAGGAAAATTTTCGCACCACCTATTTCTTCAGACCATCTTTTGGCAAAATAAAGTGGACTGGGACGACCTACATAATACTTAAGATCATCGTCTAATTCCGCCAAGAATTCTTCGTCAGACATATATTTTTTATAGGCATTTTCTAAATCTAGTAAAGGCTGCATTAACGTTTCAGAAACAAAGCGCCCGCCATAATCACCAAAATATCCGTTCTCATTGGGCAAAGAAACATCAGATTTCTCATCAGCACTCACAGTATTTACTTCATTATTTTTCAATCGAACGCACCCGCTTTATGAATTCTTCCATTTTAGCGTGATCCTTCACGCCTTTCTTCAACTCTACCCCACCACTGACATCAACTGCATAAGGCGATGTCACATTTATCGCACCGATCACATTTTCTAGGTCCAAGCCTCCGGCTAAAATAATCGGCTTATCAATATTTTTAGGCACTAATGACCAATCGAACGTCTTACCAGTTCCGCCATAAGACCCCCGGACCATAGTATCCAAAAGTAATGAATTAGCTGCATTGTAACGCTTTGCCTCAGCAGCTAGATCAGTTTCTTCACCTACTCTAATAGCTTTTATCCATGGTTTTGAGGACAATCCACATTCGTACTCGGATTCATCACCGTGAAATTGTACCAAGTCTACCCCAGTGTCGCTTACCGTTTTTTTTAGCATTTCATGTTCAGCATTTACGAATAGGCCAACACATGTTACGAATGGCGGTAGCTTATGGATTATAGCCGCGGCATCGGAGGGATGGATATATCGCGGACTAGATGGGTAGAAAACAAATCCTAGGGCATCAGCACCGAAGTCCACTGCCGCCTGAGCATCCTGTATAGAAGTTATACCGCAAATTTTTGTACGCACATATGCCAAAATATTCTTCCCAATCACCACCTTTCAGAATTATCACATTTAAAGGCACCAACATATAGTCGCAAATTACTTCACTGCGCTTAACCCACCTCAGACAAGTTCTCTATAAGACGGAGCTGGTATCTCAAACTCTTCCGGATAATGAACATCCGAAAGATACAAGCCGTCGGGAAGCGCCGTGACTCCACCTAATGACCTATCTTTATAAGATAAAACTTCACCTGCCCAACTGGGAGCTCTACGACCACTACCTATTTCCATCAAAACACCAGCTAGATTTCTCACCATATGTTGCAAAAACGCATTTGCAGTCACCTTGAACAACAAAATCTCAGATTGTTTTTTAACTTCACAACAGGATACTCGTCTAACCGCATTTTTAGCTTGACAACCTTTTGCTTGAAACGTGGAAAAATCATGCCTTCCCAACCAATGACTACAAGCTTCATTCATTGATGTAATATTCAATGGGCGATAGTACCATGTCGCTTTTTTATTCCATACGGCTGAACGGATCGGTCGATTGTAGATAAGATAATTGTAAGTGCGTTCGATCGCGCTAAATCGGGCATGAAAGCTCGCCGGTACTATTTTAGCCCAAATCACCGAAATTGAATCGGGTAAGTTAGCGTTGCACCCATGCGTCCAGGAACGCAGGGCTCTGTCGATTTCAGTATCAAAATGGATTACCTGAAATAACGCATGGACACCAGCGTCAGTCCGGCCTGCACAGGTTGTAAGAATTGGTTCATTAGCCACTATCCCGAGCGCGGTCTCTATCGCGCTTTGGACAGTTTTCTGCCCCCGCTGAGACTGCCATCCTTTGAAACTGGAGCCATCGTACTCTATTCCTAGCGCGATTCTCACAGCAGATATCTCATATTGTTGTAACAACAGGAAATGAAGTTTGAGCCATTAATTGGCGAGAGAATCTAACATTGACGCGGCCTCATTTCGATGGTCGCTGGATGCGGAGATCATCACACCCTCTAGAATGCGACGGGCACCGTCAGAATCTCCCACATCCATTAACGCCCTAGCTAAATCTAACTTAGACTCGAAGTCTAGGGGCGTATCTGACTCGCCTATTCCTGCCTCGCTCAAGCTTGAATAATCAAGCCTCTGCCCAGCTTCAATAGCGTGTATAGGCTTTGATTGGGGGCGGAATATCAACCACAAAAGAAGCACACTACTGACTAATGTCCATAAATTGATATCGAGATTTGCCAGGCCTTTGTACCAGAGGAGGTCGGAAGGTCTTTCACTCGTGACCCTTCCCCCATTAACACTTAGGGTTCTTGAAGGAATCTCTTCCTCATTTAAATCATAACCTATTTGAGCTCTCAATAATGCGATTTCTCTATTTTTAATTATGAGTTTATTGTAAAGATCAGCATAAATATCGGATTGGGCAAAGGTCCGAAAACTATCGTCAGAGATAGCCTCTAGCTGGGAACTCAAGTCTGAAGTTTCGGCCATCGCTGCAATAGCAAATGAAGTATTAGCACAAAATAGGCAAATCGCACTAATTATAATTGCTTGGATACTTTTAATGACGCGTCCCAACGGGCTTTGGATGCAAGCCACCTTCTACTAACCTTTCTGCAATTTGTACACTATTTAAAGCAGCACCTTTTCTTACGTTATCGGAAACAATCCACATATCTAATCCTTTCGGACAAGAAATATCCTCGCGGATCCTTCCTACGAGACAGTCATCATTATTTGCCGCATCAGTCACGGCGGTAGGGTATCCTCCATCTATCATGTCGTCGATCACTCTCACGCCAGCCGCATTTTTAAGTAATTCACGCGCCTCATCAGCCGTGATTTTTTCCTTAGTCTCAATATGTACTGCCTCTGAATGCCCGTAAAAAACAGGAACCCTTACTGCTGTCGGATTAACTAACAAGGCGCTATCATCCATGATTTTCTGAGTTTCCCACACCATTTTCATTTCTTCTTTTGTGTAACCATTTTCCTGAAAAACGTCTATCTGCGGTAAACAATTAAACGCTATTTGTTTAGGGTAAACCTGTGATGAGATCTCTTTAGAGTTAAGAATATTAGCTGTTTGAACCGCCAATTCCTCTATACCATCTTTACCAGTTCCAGAAACCGCCTGATAAGTACAGACATTAATTCTGTCTATTCCAACTACATCGTATATTGGCTTCAGTGCTACTACCATCTGTATGGTAGAACAATTTGGATTAGCTATTATATTTCGCTTAGTATACCCAGAGATGGCATCAAGGTTTACCTCGGGAACTATCAAGGGTATATCGTCGTCATATCGAAATTCCGAGGTATTATCGATGACTATGCATCCTTTTGCCGCTGCCTTAGGGGCAAAGATCTTTGAGATAGCGCTCCCAGGTGAAAACAAGCAAATATCAACTGGACTAAAATCGAACGTATCCAGATCTTGAACTACGAGCATTTTTTTTCCAAAGGACACTCTAGTTCCTGCTGAACGATTGCTCGCTATAGCATGAATGTCGCCAATCGGGAAATTTCTTTCATCAAGTAGCTCTAAAATCGTCTCACCAACAGCACCAGTCGCGCCTACAACCGCTATATCATACTCTGGTCTCATCTTAGTTTCCGTCTAAATTTTATTAAATTATTTCATAGCATCAATGATAGCAGTTGTCATTTCATCTGTACCAACTGTTGATTCATCAGCCAGGCTAATATCTGCGGTCCTCAAACCAGCATCCAAAACAGTGCTTATTGCCTGCTCAATTTTTTCCGCTAAATCTGGCTCTTTCAATGAATACTTTAACATCATGCTCAGGGATAAAATTGTTGCAATAGGGTTAGCTAGATTCTGCCCGGCAATATCGGGTGCCGAACCATGAACGGGCTCAAACAGTCCCTTGGCGGCATCATCTAGAGACGCGGATGGTAACATACCGATAGAGCCGGTTAACATAGCCGCCAAATCAGACAGAATATCGCCGAACATATTCGAGGTGACCAGTACATCAAATTGTTTAGGGTCGCGAACTAACTGCATCGCCGCATTGTCTACATACATATGTTCTAAAGAAATCGCGGGGTAGTCCTTTGATACCTCCGTAACAATGTCTCGCCAAAGCTCGGTGACTTCTAATACATTAGCTTTATCTACTGAACAAAGACGTCCGCTGCGCTTAGACGCTATCTCAAAAGCTGATCGCACAATACGCTCTATTTCTGTCTCCGTATAAGTTAACGTATTATATCCATATCGCTCACCATCCTCGCGAATCTCAACCCCTCTAGGCTGACCAAAATATATTCCACTCGTCAGCTCTCTAATGATCATTAAATCAAGTCCAGAAACAATCTCAGATTTTAAAGAAGACGAATTAACTAAGGCAGGGAATAATACAGCAGGACGAAGATTACAGTACAAATCTAACTCCGCACGTAACCTCAGAAGCCCGCGTTCCGGTCTGATGGCTCTCTCGACTTTATCCCAACGCGGCCCTCCAACCGCGCCTAGTAGTATTGCATCCGCCTCTTTTGCAAGCTCCAGCGTCTTTTGCGGGAGGGAATCTCCGTCTGCATCAATTGCGCATCCCCCTAAGAGAGAGTGTTCTAAATCGTAGCTGTACCCGTACTTGTGTCCCAGTGCGTGGATAACACGTTCAGTAGCGCCAACTATCTCAGGTCCGATACCGTCACCCGATAACAATAAAATTTTGTCAGTCATAATTATTCACGATTTGTAAACACTTTATTTTACAGTAAAGTAGGAGAATGTGGCACTGTAAAAAATTATCGCAAAGTTAGAGTTATGATCGTAGAACAAATGACTGTAAAATAGTTTTACAATGAATCCAGGCCTAAAAAAATTACATCCTTATCCTTTCGAAAAAATGGCGGAAATGAGGAAAGAGCTAATACCGCCTAGCGATAAGAAATTGATCGATTTGTCCATAGGGGAACCAAAACTTCAAACGCCCAAAATTGTTTTAGAAAGCCTCGCCAAACAATTAACAACTACTAGCAAGTATCCTACCACCAGGGGGATGATTGAGCTTAGAAACACTATTAGCGAGTGGGCTACTCGTCGATTTAACTTAAACACCGGTCAACTTAACCCTGCCACACAGATACTTCCGGTTAATGGGACGCGGGAAGCGCTATTTTCAATCGCAAATACAATATTAGATAAAACAAGCGCCAAAAATATTGTGGGTTTACCTAATCCATTTTACCAAATATATGAAGGCGCAGCTCTGCTAGCTGGTGGAGTTCCATATTACTTCGATTGTCCTGAAAGTAAATCTTTTCTGCCTCAAATTGAGGAGGTCCCAACTACCGTATGGGAGAAAATGGCTTTTGTGTATGTTTGTTCGCCTGGAAATCCGTCCGGAAGTGTGATGAAGGCAAATGATTACGAAAAGCTATTAGGGCTGGCCGAAAAATTTAACTTTTATATTATTGCTGATGAATGTTATAGCGAGCTGTATGACTTTACTAAAGAGCCTCCATTAGGGTTACTCGACTGGTGCAATAGATACGGCAACAACTCTTTTAAACGTTGTCTAGTAATGCATAGTCTATCGAAACGTTCGAGTTGTCCTGGGCTCCGCTCTGGATTTGTGGCGGGTGACCCGCACTTGATGGCTGACTACTATCAATATCGAACCTATCACGGCGGAGCAATGCCTATCCACATTCAATACGCAAGTATTGCGGCATGGTCGGACGAAGAACATGTCATTATTGCCAGAGAATTTTATAGAAATAATTTTAAGAGTGTTTACCAAGTGCTTAATCAGCATATCGAAATAACTATTCCACAGGCGGGCTTCTACCTATGGATTAAGCTCCCAATCGACGACATTTCTATGTGTAAGTGTTTGTTCGAAAAAAAAGGAGTGCTTCTACTTCCGGGACAATATCTGGGTCGCACGTTGGATGGTCGTAACCCTGGAGAAAATATGGTCCGGATGGCTCTCGTAGAGTCTGAGGAACGCTGCCTATACGCAGCTGAAAGCATGCTAAGTATTATCTAATTCCAAATAGGAGAAAATTTATGACAGCCCTTCCTGTAGTCATTGAAAAAGCGTATGAAGAAATTGGTCAGCTTAATACCAATACCGCCAGTAGTGAGCTCTTAGAGGCGGTTGCCGAATCACTCAATCAACTAGATTCTGGAGAAATTCGAGTAGCTCAGCCTTCTGAAGATGGTTGGAAAGTGAACGAATGGGTAAAAAAAGCGGTACTTCTATCCTTTAAGCTTGCAGATAACACAATGATTCAGGGAGGCTTCACAAACTATTTCGATAAAGTTAAATCAAAATTTGAAAATAAAGCGCATACTCAGTTTGAAAAAATTGGTGCTAGAGTCGTCCCTCCCGCTGTTGTGCGGCATGGATGTTTTATTGGGAAAAGCGCAGTCTTAATGCCTAGCTATGTAAATATCGGAGCGTACGTTGATTCTGGAACAATGGTGGATACTTGGGCAACGGTGGGCTCCTGCGCGCAAATTGGTAAAAACGTGCACTTATCCGGAGGAGTTGGGATTGGGGGAGTGCTAGAACCATTGCAGGCATCACCAACCATTATTGAAGACGGTTGCTTTATCGGCGCACGCTCAGAGATAGTGGAAGGTGTTATTGTTGGCGCCGGCGCAGTAATTTCTATGGGAGTTTATATAGGTCAAAGTACTAAAATATTTGATCGAGAAACTAAGGAAATCTCTTATGGAAAAATTCCCGCCGGAGCAGTTGTAGTCCCAGGAAACCTTCCGTCAGAGGACGGAACATATAGCTTATACTGCGCCGTCATCGTTAAAAAAGTCGACCAAAAAACACGAGCCAAAACAGGCATCAACGAATTGCTTCGGGATGTCTAATCCTTGGTCGCTTCAACTAGTCTAGCTAAATCATTGGCCAGTGACGTAATATCTTGCTTGTCTGGTCCTTCAACCATGATACGTACCACCGGTTCAGTACCAGATTCTCGCAATAAAACTCTGCCTGATTTTCCTAGGGTACCTGAAATTCTGTTTAATTCACTGTGAATTTTTGGAAATTTTTCCAGAGAAAATTCTCCACTAACTGGGACATTAAGCAATATTTGAGGAATCTTTTTAACTGGCTTTTTTAGCTCGGAAAGACTTAGCCCCGAATCAACCATAGCCTGCAAGACTTGTAACGAGGAGACTAAGCCGTCTCCTGTCGTCGTGAGATCGTGACAAATAATATGGCCGGACGGTTCTCCTCCTAAACTCCAACCTCCATCTCTTAACTTTTCTAAGACGCACCGATCTCCCACCCCGCTTCTTTCGAAGCCTAAACCTATGCCCAGAATAGCCTTCTCTAATCCCAAATTACTCATAGTTGTTCCAACGACGGAGCCCCGCAATCTACCAAGCTTTTGTCTGAAATGGGCAATTACAAATATTATATCGTCACCATCAACGACCGCACCACTCTCATCAACCATGATAACGCGGTCACCGTCACCATCGAGAGCTATGCCTATATCAGCGCCTTCCATAAGAACTGTACGTCTTAATGCATCGGGATTTGTGGAGCCGAACCCGTCGTTAATATTAAATCCATTCGGTTCGTTACCGATGGAGACAACATTACATCCTAAATCGGATAGTAAATTAGGACCGACCAAGTAGCCGGCACCATGGGCACAATCGACAACAACTTTTAAATCTCTAAAACTATATTTGGCAATAACTGTTTGTTTACAAAATTTAATGTAATCATCACTAGCTGAAAGAACTCGGCTAGCTTTCCCCAGTAAGTGCGGCTCCACGACTTTCTGGATTTCCCCCAATTCGGTTTCTATTTCTAACTCAACTTCATCCGACAGTTTTGTCCCCTCATAAGAAAAAAACTTTATTCCGTTATCTTCGAACATGTTATGCGACGCGCTGATAACTATACCCGCCCGAGCATTAAGTTTCCTTGTAAGATAAGCTATGGCCGGAGTTGGAAGTGGTCCAAGTAAGTGCACATTTACACCGGCAGAAGACAGTCCAGCTTCCAGAGCAGATTCAAACATATAGCCAGACACTCGCGTATCCTTGCCAACTAAAATTTTATTTTCACCGCTACCACGAGTACCGAGCACCCTGCCAACTGCCCAACCTAATTTTAAAATAAACTCCGGTGTGATGGGGTGGTTACCTACTCGGCCCCTAATCCCGTCAGTACCAAAGTATTTCTTCAAGGCCATATAGGAATATCGGATATCATTTAAATAATCAGATTAATGCGAGTTGGCCGGACCACCAATACCGTCTTTTCGATCCGTAGTGTGGTCCTGCTCAGAAACATCACTATTTTCGTCCGCGGGACTGTTGTCATCATCATTTTCGCTAGTATCCCAGCTCGCCGGGGGTCTAGGCGATTTCCCATCCATGATATCATCAATTTGATCAGTATCTAGAGTCTCAAACTCGATTAACGCATCCGCCATAGCATGTAATTTCTCGATATTCTCCTCTAGTATTACTTTGGCACGTGAGTAATTACTGCTTACTATGGTTCGGACTTCCTCATCAATAACATGAGCCGTCTCATCTGATACGGTCTTGTGCTGAGTAACGGATCGTCCAAGAAAAACCTCCCCATCATCATCACTAAAAGTCATCGGACCAAGTTTTTCGGAAAGCCCCCAACGAGTTACCATATTTCGTGCTATATCAGTAACTCTTTCGATGTCATTTGATGCGCCGGTCGTGACCGCGTCTACACCAAAGATTAGCTCTTCAGCAATCCGCCCCCCAAAGAGACTGCAGATTTGACTCTCGAGCCTAGCTTTGCTGTAGCTCAATCGATCCTGCTCGGGAAGAAACATAGTGACTCCCAACGCACGACCTCTCGGTATAACTGTTACCTTGTAAACAGGATCATGCAATGGAACCAGTCGTCCCACAATCGCATGGCCAGCTTCATGGTATGCCGTAAGCTTCTTATCATCTTCACTCATCACCATGGAACGTCTTTCGGCGCCCATCATGATCTTATCTTTCGCTTTCTCGAACTCCTCCATTTCTACCAATCTTTTCTCGGTTCTCGCCGCAAAAAGTGCCGCCTCATTAACTAAATTAGCTAAATCAGCGCCAGAGAAACCGGGGGTCCCTCTAGCCAAAATATCTGCCTCGACGTTGTTTGAGATAGGAACTTTACGCATATGGACTTTTAAAATTTGCTCCCTACCTCTAATGTCTGGAAGCGGCACGACAACCTGCCTATCAAACCGGCCGGGACGTAATAATGCCGGATCAAGAACATCAGGTCTGTTCGTGGCAGCAATAACTATTACTCCATCATTTCCTTCAAAACCATCCATTTCAACTAAAAGTTGATTAAGAGTCTGTTCGCGTTCATCGTGTCCTCCACCCAGGCCTGCGCCACGATGTCTTCCAACTGCATCAATTTCGTCTATAAAAATAATACATGGCGCTCGTTTCTTCGCTTGCTCAAACATGTCTCGCACTCTGGATGCCCCCACACCTACAAACATTTCTACAAAGTCTGAACCAGAAATTGTAAAAAAAGGTACTTGCGCTTCACCAGCGATCGCTTTAGCTAACATCGTTTTCCCTGTTCCGGGAGAGCCCACCATAAGAACACCACGGGGTATTTTCCCGCCCAATTTTTGAAACTTAGAAGGATCTTTGAGAAAGTCCACTAATTCTTTGACTTCTTCTTTAGCTTCCTCTACACCGGCGACGTCTGAAAACGTTATTTTTATATCATCTTCACCAAGAAGCTTTGCTTTACTCTTACCGAAAGACATTGCGCCCCGTCCTCCGGCTCCGCCCTGCATCTGGCGCATGAGATATATCCATACACCAATAAGTAATATAAACGGGAACCAAGAAATAAAAATCTGAGTAAGCAAACTTTGTCTTTCTGGCTTTTTAGCCTCTATTCGGACATTGTTTTCGAGCAACATCCCGATCATGGGCGCATTGTCAGTTTCAGGGCTATAGGTAGAGGACCAGGAGCCGTCATGCAATTGATACTCCACCTTTGATCCGTCTATCACAACCTTAGCAATTCGCCCGCTTTTAGCTTCAGATACAAAATCTGAGTAATCCAGACTACGAGACGCATTATTCTGCGGTGAAAAGTTCTGAAACACCATCATCAGAACAAGAGCTATAACAGCCCAAAGTAAAAAATTCCTAGCCATAACTTCCTTTAAAGTAAACCTGTGTGTTTAATACATAAGGCTTTTTTTATAATATTCAACAAAACTATATACCAAATCCTCGCGCGACGACATAAAACTCTCGCGATTCTAAGCGCGACGCCGCCGGCTTAGCCCGAATAACTTCGTAAAACATCGTTTTCACTTTTTTTATGAATTGGATAGTATCAGGATACTCAAACAATTTAAGGACTAGAGTGCCGCCTTTCTTCAGATAATCCGCAGAGAAATCTACCGCGATTTCAGCCAGATGGATAGATGCCGCCTCATCTCTCAAGGCAATTCCAGATATGTTTGGCGCCATGTCGGACAAAACCACGTCCACTCTTGCACTACCTAGCTTCTCGAATAACTGTTCTTTAACAGCATGCGAATTGCAGTCTCCTATAATAAATTGCACCGAGCTCAGTGGTTCGCACTCTAAAAGATCCAACGCAATTAAACTTCCCTGCCTCCCTATAACTTCTGCTACTACCTGACTCCAGCCACCGGGAGCGGCACCTAACTCAATCACTTTGTACCCGCGGCGTATTATTTTATATTTTGAATTCAAGTCTTTGAGCTTATATGCAGATCTTGCGCGATAGTTATCCTGTCTACTTTTTCTGACAAAAACGTCCTTAGCTTGTCGATCTAACCAACGACCACTTGACCCACGATTCGCCACTTTTAAACGTAACTAACAGACAAAATTTCGTACTCAATTTCACCGCCAGGGGCATCACAGCTAGCGACATCATCTTCAGACTTACCGATTAAAGCCCGTGCGATAGGCGAGTTTATAGATATCAACCCAGACTTAATATCTGCCTCATCTTCACCAACAATGCGATAGATAAATGTCTCTTCACTATTAACATTATATATTTTTACAGTCGCTCCAAACACCACCTTACCTGCGGCGTCGACATTCGTCACATCAATCACAGTAGCATTCGATAGCTTGGCCTCAATATCTCGTATACGACCCTCATTAAAGCTCTGCTGCTCGCGCGCGGCATGATATTCAGCGTTTTCTTTTAAATCTCCGTGTGCGCGGGCCTCAGCTATAGCTTGAACTATTTGGGGACGCAGCTTAGTTTTTCTTTCCTGAAGCTCTTCTTTAAGTTTAGCTGAGCCTTGTATTGTCATGGGCGTCATAGTCATTGTAAAAGTCCCTCATGTAATTCTTGCAATCGTCTGACCGCGATTGAAGCCCCTTCAGACATAGCTAAAACAATAGCGTTTGCGCCTGCCACTGTCGTCGTATAGGCAACTCGATGCATCAAAGCACTTGCTCTTATTGAAGATGAATCAGAAATAGACTGTTTGCCTTGAGTCGTATTAATTATTAAATCGATACCACTATTTTTTATCATATCAACAACATGTGGGCGACCCTCGGTGACCTTGTTTACAGCACTGCAATCAATGCCCCTCGCCTGCAGATAACCTGCGGTACCACCAGTAGCTAACACATCAAAACCAGAACCCTGCAGACTTTTGACGATATCTATTATGTATGGCTTATCTTCATCCTTTACACTAACGAAAACGGTGCCATGAGATGGTAAAACCATCGACGCAGCCTCTTGTGCTTTACCAAAAGCCTCACCAAAACTTTCTCCTATTCCCATTACTTCACCAGTCGATTTCATCTCGGGACCAAGGAGAGGATCCACTCCTCGAAATTTAATAAAAGGAAAGACAGCCTCCTTCACCGAGTAATATCGGGGAATTTTGTAATTATAATCTATGCCTTGCTCTACTAGTGACTCGCCGACCATACAGCGCGCAGCAATGTAAGGCAGAGACAAGCCGACTGCCTTCGATACAAACGGAGCTGTTCTAGAAGCCCTTGGGTTAACTTCCAACACATAAATATCATCTCCCTGAATAGCAAATTGGACATTCATAAGCCCTTTCACATTCAAACCCAGAGCCATTTTTTTTACCTGTTCGATTAAGCTGTCCTGAACGGCTTCAGTCAAGGTATAAGGGGGTAGCGCGCACGCAGAGTCTCCGGAATGCACACCTGCCTGCTCTATGTGTTCCATAATACCTCCGACGAAAACGTGTTCGCCATCACATATCGCATCTACGTCAATTTCAATCGCTCTATCCAGAAAATGATCTAACAGAACTGGAGCCTCATTCGAGACTGATACCGCAACTTCCATATACTTCATTAAATCAATTTCACCATGCACAACTTCCATCGCTCGCCCACCAAGTACGTAAGATGGTCTGACAACCAACGGGTATCCTATTTCTGATGCCAGCCTAGCGGCATCTTTCGATTCTTTAACAATACGATTTGGCGGCTGTTTAAGCCCGATTTGAGAAATGAATTCTTTGAAACGCTCCCTGTCCTCAGCAAGATCTATGGAGTCTGGGGAAGTCCCGATGATTGGCACTCCTTCTTCGTACAATGCGCGCGCCAATTTCAGAGGTGTTTGCCCCCCATACTGCACTATTACACCCGACGGCTTTTCTACCTCTACTATTTCCAACACGTCTTCCAAAGTAACAGGCTCAAAGTATAATCTATCAGACGTGTCATAATCCGTAGATACAGTTTCTGGGTTGCAGTTAATCATTATCGATTCAAATCCCGCATCATGCGCAGCGATAGAGGCTTGAACACAGCAATAATCAAACTCTATCCCTTGTCCAATCCTATTCGGCCCTCCGCCCAAAACTATAATCTTTTTTCTATTCGTAGGAGCAGCTTCGCACTCATCCTCATAAGTTGAATACATGTACGCTGTCTCTGAATCAAATTCACCCGCACAGGAATCGACACGCTTATAAACTGGGACTACACCTAGTGCTCGACGGTGCACGCGTACATCTTTCTCTACTGTACCCAAAATAGCCGCAAGTCTCGAATCGCCAAAACCTTTTCTCTTAAGCTCGCGCATATACTCAAGATTGATATCAGACAGATGTTTAGATCTAAGTTTTTCTTCTTCGTTTACAAGATCCTCGATCTGCACTAGGAACCAAACATCTATAGAAGTAAGGCGGCACACCTCATCCAGACCGAACCCAGCCCTGAAAGCATCGGCAACATGCCAGATCCTTTGCGCTCCCGCTATACTCAGCTCTTTCGAAATCTCTCCTTCTACAACTTCCGTAGCTAAAGGATCGAGGCCTCCTACTCCAGTTTCCAGTCCCCTTAACGCTTTCTGAAAAGATTCCTGAAAACTCCGCCCCATGGCCATTACTTCTCCTACAGACTTCATCTGCGTACTCAATCGATCTTCCGCCTGTGGAAATTTTTCAAACGTAAAACGCGGGATTTTAGTAACCACATAGTCAATTGTTGGCTCAAACGACGCAGGCATGGTGTTTCCAGTTATTTCGTTACGTAACTCGTCCAGTGTATATCCAACAGCGAGTTTTGCAGCCACCTTAGCTATTGGGAATCCGGTTGCCTTGGATGCTAACGCCGACGATCTAGACACGCGAGGATTCATTTCTATAACTACCAAACGTCCATTATCCGGCCTAACAGCAAACTGTACATTTGATCCACCGGTGTCTACCCCGATCTCCCTTAAAATATCGACCGATGCATTTCGCATTAATTGATATTCCTTATCGGTTAGTGTCTGGGCGGGTGCAACAGTTATGGAGTCACCAGTATGAATCCCCATCGGATCAAGATTCTCAATAGAACATATGATTATGCAGTTATCCGCACTGTCTCGAACGACTTCCATTTCAAACTCTTTCCATCCAAGCAGCGATTCTTCTAAAAGAATTTCTGAAGTCGGGGAAGCTTCAAGGCCACCAGCGCAAATATCTAAATACTCTTCTTCATTAAAAGCAATCCCGCCACCGCTACCGCCCATTGTAAAAGAAGGCCTAACGATAATAGGGAAACCCAATTCTTTTTGTGCTTCTTCCGCTTCGTTCATATCATGCGCAATAAATGATCTAGCCGTATCGAGACCTATTCGAGCCATCGCGTCTTTGAACTTAGCTCTATCTTCTGCTTTATCGATAGCGGTTTCAGATGCTCCAATCAATTCAACATCATATTTTTCCAGGAGTCCGTCACGTGATAGCGACAAGGCACAGTTCAGCGCAGTTTGTCCGCCCATAGTCGGCAAAAGGGCATCAGGTCGTTCTTTCTCAATAATTTTAGCAACAGTCTCAGGGGTAATCGGCTCTATGTAAGTCGCATCTGCCATACCAGGATCGGTCATTATTGTCGCCGGGTTGGAGTTCACTAAAATAACTCTATATCCCTCGTCTCGCATAGCTTTACAAGCCTGAGAACCAGAGTAGTCAAACTCACATGCTTGTCCAATAACTATAGGGCCTGCTCCTATGATCAGCACCGAATTAATATCCGTTCTTTTACCCACCTCTAAAGAGCCTCATTCATTAACGTCTCAAACTTATCAAATAATGCATGAATATCATGCGGACCTGGGCTACCTTCCGGATGACCTTGAAATCCAAAAGCAGGGAGTTTCTTATGTTTAATACCTTGTATTGTGCCGTCAAAAAGGGATTTGTGCGTCACCACAAGGTCATCCCCAACATACGACTCATCTACCGAAAAACCATGATTTTGACTCGTAATCATTACCCTTCCACTAGTTAAGTCTTTAACAGGGTGATTTGCCCCATGGTGACCGAATTTCATCTTCATAGTTCGCGCCCCAAAGGCTAATGCCAAGATCTGATATCCGAGGCAGATCCCAAATATCGGAATTCCACTGGCCGCTATTTTTGCAACTTCCTCGACCGCATAATCGCACGCCTTAGGATCGCCGGGTCCATTAGATAGGAAAACGCCGTTTGGACTTTTGGCTAGTATATCATCGGCTGTGGTACTCGCGGGCACAACCTCAACTTCACAGCCGCGGTTAGAAAGTAGCCTCAAAATATTGCTTTTTATTCCAAAGTCAATCGCCACTACTTGATACTTGGCGAGTCCATCGGCACGAAACTCGTTCTTAGCAGCAGACCAAACACCTTCCACCCACTTGTAAGAATTCGTGCAGGTGACCTCTTTAGCTAAATCCAAATTTTCCAGACCAGAAAATTTCTTCGCATTAGCAATAGCGACGTCAACGCTGAGATTTTGGCCAGCATATATACAACCTGACAGGCTACCCTTCTGCCTCAGAATCCGAGTTAACTTTCTAGTATCAATGTCAGCTATAGCTATAACACCGCGTTCCTCGAGAAAGTCACTCAGCCTTTGGGTCGCCCTCCAATTACTGCATGGAGAGGAGTTTCTTATCACCAAGCCTGCAAGAAACCCTAGCCTAGACTCATCATCTAACTCATTTATTCCCACGTTACCAATATGTGGATAGGTCAAGGTAACAATCTGTTTCGCATACGAGGGATCAGTAATGATTTCTTGGTAGCCGGTCATTGAAGTATTAAAAACCACTTCGCCGTTACTGACACCATCGGCACCTATAGCCGTCCCATAAAAAACGCTTCCGTCTGATAACGCAAGAATAGCTGATCGATCCAAAATTACACCCGTAAATGAGGGGCAGAAATCTCCTTGAAAACTGATACCTGCCGTTTTGGTTTATTGTACTTGACCACAGACAGACATGGAATAATTTATACCAATAAAAAATTCTTACACCGCAGTGTTTAGAATTTTTTCAACATTACGTCTGCCAGATAAGGACTCAAAAGTCTAATTTCTCGCGATATGCCTTGAAATATTGATCGCCACCTCTAGTGCTTTTTTACCATCTTCACCGGATACGGCGGGAGCTTCTCCTGTTAAAACCGAGTCCACAAATGAAATAATTTCGCTTTTTAAAATATCAGTGCCTACGGGAGTACGATCAAAAGTCAAAGCACTCGTATCCTTGATCTCGTCGCCATTTTCCATACGTCCTATTTCCAATCGATGATTTATGTAGTCGAGGCATAGATACCTATTTGGCTCACAAACACGCATAGTCCTTTCCTGAGTTTTTGCAACTCTGCTCGCGCTCAAATCAGCCCTCAATCCATTTTGAAAAAGAACGCTTGCAGTCGCGACATCCAACTTATCGCTTTTAATTGCAGATCCACTTGCCTCGATAGATTCAATGTCGCATTCGGCAAGACTTAAGACAATATCGATATCATGGATCATCAAGTCGAGCACTACGTCGACTTCCGTACCTCGTTCTTGATATGTAGCGGTCCGCGTCGTTTCGATAATTAACGGATTACGAACTTGATCGCGAAGCATCTGTATAGCAGGATTGAATCTTTCTAAGTGACCGACCTGCAACACAAGTGAAGACGTATTAGCGATTTGAATTAACAATTCAGCCTGTTCTACCGTTTCTGTGACGGGCTTTTCGACCAAAGTATGAATACCATTTTCTAAGAAGTCCCTCGCGATGAGGTAGTGCTGAGCTGGAGGAACGACGATAGACACGATATCTACTTTATCAAATAAATCTCGATAGTCTGCATATGCACCAACTTGATATTTACTCGCAACCTCTAGCGCGCGATCATAGTTAGTATCAACTACCCCATAGAGCTCAACGCCGGGACAATGCCTATACTTCTGGGCGTGAAAGTTTCCTAAGTACCCCACACCAATCACTCCGGCACGCAATGTTCCCATTTACAGACCCAATTATATGTTTTTTTTTACAAAGTTATTCGAACTAAGCTTTAGGGCCCCAGACAAAACAAAAGTCTTATCTTAAACCGAGGACATCGATCATGTCATAGAGACCATTGTCTTTTTCCATCAACCAACTAGCGGCTCGTAACGCTCCGTTAGCGAAATTTGCTCTATCTGAAGCTCGATGAGTGATTTCAATACGTTCTCCGGTTCCCGCAAAAAGAGCGGTGTGCTCACCTACGATATCGCCGGCCCGTATTGTCTCAAACCCGATAGTCTTGTTTTCCCTCGGTCCTGTTATGCCTTCTCTACCGTAGATAGCGCAATCGTCCAAATCGCGTCCCAAAGCGTCAGCTATAATTTCACCCATTTTTAAGGCGGTACCAGATGGTGCATCAACCTTCCCGCGATGGTGAGATTCTATTATTTCAATATCATAGTCATCACCAAGTGCTTTAGCGACCATATTTAATACTTGGAAGCATATATTTACCCCTATGCTCATATTAGGGGCAAACATTATCGGAATGTCTGATGATGCTTCTTCAAGAAAGCCACTATGGTCGCTTAGACCAGTGGTGCCAACAACAACCCGCTTCTTTACCGCGCGACAGGCAGCAACATTGTGTAAAGTGGATTCGACATTGGTAAAATCTATCAATACGTCAAAAGAATCTAGAACAGTTTCGATATCTGAGACAACTAAAAACCCGAATTGACCTATCCCGTCAAGAGTACCCGGATCAAGTCCTACTAGTGGAGAATCTTCGCACTCAATCGCCGCAGTCAACTCTAGATTCGGGTAATCAATAACTTGATTGATTAGCATTTTCCCCATTCGTCCGCCTGCACCAGCTATTCCAATACGCGTCATCTGGTTCACCTGTTTATTATTTTGCCCTACATTATTTCATCAAAGAAATTTTTTACACCGTCAAGCCAAGTTTTTGCTCGAGGACTATGCTTTGTATTACTTGATAGTGATTCAGTTAACTCCTGCAGTAAAGCTTTTTGTTTTTTTGTTAAGCCAACTGGAGTTTCAATCGCCACCTTACAAATTAGATCACCGACCCCGCCGCCTCTCACCGATCTAACACCCTTACCCCTTAGTCTAAATGAGGCGCCACTTTGGGTCTCTGAGGGAATTTTTAAGGATACACGACCTTCTAAAGTTGGCACCTCAAGGTGCCCTCCAAGAGTCGCTGTACCGAAGTCAATAGGAACTTCGCAGTGCAAATTAGTATTATCACGCTCGAATATCGCGTGTTTTTTTACAACGACATTCACGTAAAGGTCGCCTGATGGCCCATTATTTTGGCCTCTCTCACCTTCTCCGGATAATCGGATCCGATCGCCGTTATCAACGCCCGCGGGAACTTTCACGGAAATAGTCTTACTTCCGCGCACAGTACCGGACCCGTTACAACTTCTGCACGGATCAGCGATGGTCTTCCCCGCCCCCCTACAATGTGGGCAGGTCTGCTGAACAGAAAAAAATCCCTGCTGCGCTCTAACCTGTCCCACGCCACCACATGTCTGACATTGTGCTGGCGGTTGTTTGGAGCGAGAACCGGTCCCCTCACAAGATCCACACTCCACGAGGTTAGGAATCTTAATTTTTACTTCTTTCCCAGATACCGCATCTTCGAGCGACAAGTCTAAATCGTAACTTAAATCCGACCCTCGATAGACGCGACTTCCGCCTCGGGATCCGCCTCCGAAAATGTCTCCGAAAACGCTGTCAAAAATATCCCCCATACCGCCAGGCGAACCACCACCACCACGAGTCTGATCTAAACCAGCATGACCGTATTGATCATAAGTTGCTTTAGTTTGCGGATCACTTAATACGTCGTATGCTTCTTTGGCTTCCTTGAATTTTTCCTCTGCTATCGCATCATCCGGATTCCGATCGGGATGATATTTCATTGCAAGTCGCCGGTAAGCTTTTTTTAAATCAGCACTCCCACTGCCCTGATTCACGCCTAGTACTTCATAATAATCTCGTTTTGACATAATAATTTAATGGGTACCTATCACATAAGCGCAAGAAGCCCAGAGAAAACCATTCTCATCTGGGCTCTTACAAAGCATGACATTAGCGACACTACTTCTCTTTAGAAGAATCTTTATCGTCTTTCACTTCCTCAAAGTCAGCGTCTACGACATTATCTTCAGCAGGATCTTGCTCCCCACTGCTAGTCGACTCGTCACCCTGAGCGCCTTCGGCTTGAGCAGCCTCGTAAGCTTTCTGGGCAAGAGAACTTGCCAGCTCAGTAAGTTTTTCTGAAGAGGTATTAATTGCCTCTAGCGACCCTTCTTTGAGGGCTTCTTCAACTTCCGAACAAGCGGCCTCAATTGGAGCCCTTTCTTCAGCGGTAACCTTGTCACCCAAATCATCCATAGATTTTCTAGCACTATGAACCAAAGCCTCAGCCTGATTACGCGCATTCACGAGCTCCTGAAATTGCTTATCCTCTTCGGCATGGAGTTCCGCATCTTTTACCATTTTTTCAATATCGTCGTCAGATAAACCGCTAGAAGCTTTGATGACTATAGATTGCTCTTTACCCGTCGCCTTGTCCTTGGCAGAAACATTCAGAATACCGTTTGAATCAATATCAAAAGCAACCTCAATTTGAGGCATCCCCCTCTGGGCTGGAGGGATATCAGCCAAGTTAAACTGGCCAAGCGACTTGTTACCATCAGCTCTCTCTCTCTCGCCCTGCAGAACATGCACCGTAACCGCAGTCTGATTATCTTCAGCAGTGGAGAAAACCTGCTGTGCCTTAGTAGGAATAGTTGTGTTCTTTTCTATCAACTTAGTCATAACCCCACCCAGAGTCTCAATACCCAAAGATAGTGGTGTTACGTCGAGTAGCAACACATCCGTGACGTCGCCACCCAATACGCCTGCTTGAATCGCTGCACCGGAAGCTACAGATTCATCCGGATTTACATCTTTTCTGGGCTCTTTCCCAAAAAATGCTTTCACCTGCTCCTGAACCTTAGGCATTCTTGTTTGTCCACCAACCAATATCACGTCATCGATCTCAGACGCAGACAATCCGGCATCAGACAAAGCTGTCTGACAGGGAGGAATTGTTCTCTCAAGAAGGTCTTCCACTAATGACTCTAACTTAGATCTCGTCAGCTTAACGTTCAAATGTTTTGGCCCGCTTGCATCCGCAGTAATGTATGGCAAATTAACATCGGTCTGTTGGCTCGAGGATAGTTCTATTTTTGCCTTTTCAGAAGCCTCTTTAAGCCTTTGTAGCGCAAGCGGATCATTTTTCAAATCTACACCTTGTTCTTTTTGAAACTCGTCAGACAAGAAATCGATTAACCTCAAGTCAAAATCTTCACCACCTAAAAATGTATCGCCATTAGTAGCTAGCACCTCAAATTGATGCTCGCCATCAACTTCCGCCACCTCAATAATAGAAACGTCAAAAGTGCCACCGCCCAGATCATAAACAGCGATTCTCGCATCACCTTGGTTTTTATCTAATCCATACGCCAGCGCTGCAGCCGTTGGCTCGTTAATAATACGTTTTACATCTAGTCCGGCGATACGGCCTGCATCTTTAGTCGCTTGTCTCTGAGAGTCATTAAAATAGGCTGGAACGGTAATCACAGCTTCCTTTACTTCTTCGCCTAGATAATCTTCTGCGGTTTTCTTCATTTTCATCAAAACTCTGGCGGAAACTTCCGGGGGCGCCATTTTTTTGCCTTTGGCTTCGACCCAAGCATCGCCATTATCTGCTTTCACGATACCGTAAGGCACCATATCTTTGTCACGTTTAACTACCTCGTCATCATACTTCCTTCCTATGAGGCGTTTTACCGCAAACAATGTGTCGGCCGGGTTAGTAACGGCTTGACGCTTAGCAGACTGCCCTACTAATACTTCTTCATTATCAGCAAAAGCCACAATAGACGGGGTCGTGCGACCACCCTCGCTATTTTCAATCACCTTAGTCTCACCGCCATCTAAAACAGCCACACAAGAATTTGTAGTACCCAAATCAATACCAATAATTTTGCTCATAATTAACCTCTGTTAACCCTCTTTAAACGTTATATCTTGTTCTATACATAGGGACGAATTTTACAATTTCAATCCTTACCACTAACTTCTTCTTCAGCAACAACAACTAAAGCTGGCCGAACTAGCCGATCGTTTAATAGATATCCCCTTTGCATAACTTTCGTTACAGTTCCTTTCTCCACATCACTAGAAGGCTCGGTCATCATCGCTTGGTGGAATTCCGGATCAAACATTTCACCCACCGGATTGATTGCCTTGACGTTGAGTTTCTCGAAGAAGTCGCCAAACATTTTGGATGTCAACTCCATTCCTTCCCTAAACGGGTCGGATACGTCCGAGTCTACCGGTATCTCGAGCCCCATATCCATACTATCCTTGACTGGTAAAATGTCTTGCACAAGACGCTCTACGCCATACTTATGAGCCGCAGCTATGTCCTTTTCCGCTCTTTTTCGCGTGTTATCTATTTCGGCTCTGCTGCGCAATAGTTCTTCTTTTAACGCCTTTACCTCAAGATTCAGAGAATCTATTTCAGTTACATTTGAATCAATTTCAACACCGGAAGGACCATTTTCACTAGGCTTACTTGCACTAACCTCGGATAAATTGCCCTCTACTAGTTCTTCAGCATTTTCTTTTGACCCATCACTATCGAGTACTACGTCTTCTTTGTGTTCATCCACTTTCTTCATTTCTGATACTCTTCCGCATAAAATTTTGTAAAAACTACAGCAAATGCGCCACAATTCGCGGAGGGATCCGCAGAGAATTGAAACACACTACTTATTGGTTTAAATAAGGACTAATTTTTATAATTCAAGGCAGAACTGAACATTTTTGCGGTTAAATCTACTATCGGGATAACTCGCTCGTACTGCATTCGAGTAGGCCCGATAACACCGAGAACGCCTAATGTCTTGTGTTCGTCGGCATAAGTCGAAGTAACTATGCTGCATTGATCAAATGCTTTATATCCAGACTCTTCACCAATAAAAATCTGAACTCCTGACGCATTAACCGCTTGATCGAGCAAATGAAGTATGTCGCCTTTTTGAGTAAAGGCATCAAACAAGGTCCGGAGTCGTTCTAGATCAGATAGCTCATCAATCTCCATTAAATTTGTTTGACCAGCCAAAACATAGTCATTCCCAAGAGATGATCCAACAAATGCTTTTTCTGAGATTTCGACAACTAACCCCATGAGTTGATCTAGTTCGGCGCGAGTTGCATCCATTTCTCCGATTAATCTTTTCTTCACGGCGTCAATATCTCTGCCAGCGAAAGCTGAGCTCAAATAATTAGCCGCTTGAGTAAGCTCGGATTGACCGTAAACTCTGTTAGTTTTAATAATCCGATTCTCTACTTCGCGATCGTTGGTGACTAAGATCACCAACACACGGTTATCGTTCAATGATAGAAATTCTACTTGCCTGAGTGCTCTTTTTTTCTTCACTGGAACCATTACTAAGCCAGCCAACTTAGTCAGCTCAGAGAGCATTTGCGAAGTTTTATTCATTAAGCTCTCGATATCATCTTCTTTTTCGATATCTTTCCCTATTTGATCAACTTCCATTGACGATAAATCTCGATAGGTTACCACTTGGTCAACAAAAAATCGGTATCCTAATTCAGTAGGTATCCTCCCAGCAGATGTGTGCGGTGATTCAATCAGACCGAGGTCTTCTAGATCTGCCATCACATTCCTTATCGTAGCCGAACTAATGTCCAACTTAGCATCACGCGCAAGGGTACGGGAACCAACCGGCTGCCCGTCAGAAATATACCTCTCGACCAGTGTCTTAAAGAGGTGATGCGACCTGTCGTTAAGGCTTATATCCACATTCAATCAACATTGTGTTTTAAAAAGATTTTACAATACCCAAATAAATTAACAAAAATCTTACTAAAAACCAATACTCAGTGTCATCGAATCTCGCAATGGCGATTGCGCAATGATTGGGCAAAATGTTAATTTAATCCAATTGATATTAGAGGTTTCGCGTTTATGTTCTCTCAGATTGGAATAGTTTCCGCAGTAAACAGCAAGCTTGTCGAAGATACTATTCAGGAAGTTATACAGACTATCAACACAACCGCCGCTGCAGCTCTCATAGACGATAGGATACGAGTAGTTAATCTAGACGGAGAATTTAACGTCTGCCCCCTAAAAACCTTACCGGAGATATGCGACTTAATAATATCTATTGGGGGTGATGGTACTCTATTACAGTGCGCAAAGCTTATTTTTCCGAACCAAGTTGCACTTTTAGGGGTCAACCTCGGTCGATTGGGATTTCTGGCTGATTTATCAGCCAAAAATGTAAATAAAGATCTTAAGTCGATTATTCAGGGCGATTGTGCAATGGAGAAGCGAGTCGTACTCGGGTGTGAAGTTATTAGAGATCAAAAAATAATAAGCACCTGTGATGGTCTAAATGACATAATCGTGCAAAAATGGAATTCAGCTCGTCTTATAACGCTAAACACTTACGTAGATGGAAAGTTTCTTCATTCTCAGCGGGGAGATGGATTAATCGTCGCCACTCCAACCGGCTCTACGGCTTACGCCATGTCAGGTGGTGGCCCGATACTCGACCCCAGAATAGATGCATTAGCACTAGTGCCAATTTGTCCCCATACGCTTACCAACAGGCCTATAGTAGTTCCCGATAGTTCCGCAATCGAAATAAGAGTGGCAACTGACAGAAATGATCAGTCCCGAGTAACTTGCGACGGCAATTCGGTACAAGAAGTAATGCAAGGCGATAAAATTAGAATATTCAGACACCAAGTGTCTATTAATCTTGCCCATCCGGCAAAACACGACCACTACGCTACTTTAAGAGCTAAGCTCAACTGGGCCCGAGATCCTTGATTAAGAACTTACAGATTAAAAATTTTATTCTAGTCGACGATCTCAATATAGATTTCTCAAGTGGACTCACAGCTCTAACTGGTGAAACTGGTTCGGGTAAATCCATTATAATAAACGCACTAAGCGCCGTGCTGGGGCAAAAAATCGACAAAAAAATGATTCGAATAGGCGAGAATCGAGCTGCGGTCACCGCCTCATTTCTTGTTCAGGAAAATTCGGAAGCAGCGGCTATACTTCGAGAATTAGCGCTGGAGGAAAAAAATGAAGGTGGTGAAAACGAATGTATTCTTAGACGCGTTATCTCTGAGAACGGGAGATCGTCCGCTTATTGCAACTCGATGGCAATTACGATTGGTACGATGCAACGACTCGGGAATGCTCTGACAGATATTCACGCCCAACATCAAAACTCTAGAATGCTTAATCCACAGTACCAAAGAGGAATACTGGACGCGTACGGCAAATATACACAAACATTAAGTAAGATCAGAGAGCTGTACCAAGATTGGAAAACTGCCCAAAATTCTCTGGATGAAATGCGACGCCAGTTTACAGATGACGGAAAAATAGAGCTAATACGATATCAGATTGAAGAATTTGAGAGCGCTGACATCTCTCCTGAAGAGATAGAAAATATCGAGAACGATCACAAACTTCTGACGAACTCCGATACGATCCAAAAAACGTGCGGAGAGATGGTATCTATTCTTGGAGATGATTACTCGGAACTGCCAAAACTTTTGAAAAACTTAAGTTCAAGTGCCGACACCCTTCCACCTGACCTACCAGCTGTGAGAAATCTACGCTCCTTGCTAGAGCAAGTAGATATGTCTCTTTCCGAGGCGCAACAAGAAGTAGGATATATCGCCAAATCGATGACAAGCGATCCCGAAAGACTGAAATATTTAGATAACCGACTCAGCAAACTACACAATTTGGCTAGGAAGCACCAAGTTCGGATACCTGAACTTTTGGTAAAATACCATTCATTATGTGATGACTTAGAAAGTTTAACGACTAGAGATGCTCAAATGGCTCTAACCGAAGAAAAAATTCGGGAAACTCGTGCGATATTTGGTCAGACCGCTAGAATACTCACTTCTGCTCGACTGAAATCTGCGAAGAAACTAAGTCAAAGTATCAGTACCTCAATGCAGCAATTAGACATGCCCCATGGGAAGTTTAAAGTACACTTAAATACCTCCGAAGACGACACCCCAAAACCCAATGGATTGGACCAAATTACCTTTAATGTGAGTATAAATCCTGACTTACCCCTAGATAACATGAGTGAAGTTGTTTCTGGCGGTGAATTATCTCGTATTAGTCTTGCTATACAGGCGAATACTGCAGCACATACAGCGGTCCCAACTGTTATTTACGATGAAGTTGACTCAGGAATTGGGGGAGACACTGCCAATATTGTTGGCCAAAATCTTTTAGCCATCTCCAAATACTGTCAACTGATATGTATTACACATTCACCGCAGGTGGCAAGCTTTTGCGACTACCAAATACTTGTTACCAAAGAATTATGTGGGAAACGAACAGTGACGAGAGCGCGCCTGCTCGATGCTACTGAACGTGAAGCTGAAATCTCAAGAATGCTGGGTGCGAAATCGATAACCGCGTCCAGCTTAGCGCACGCTAAAGATCTGCTAAAAAGATCCGTGCACTGACAACTCCCCTATTTTGGTCTCACGTATAAAACCAAACTGTGCTCTTCGAGCACGTAGCCGTGCCGATCGACGATTTCTCGCTGCAATCGCTCAATTTCGTCGTCAAAAAACTCAATCACCTCACCTGTGTCAACCCTCACCATATGGTCATGATGTTCTTCTTTCGCCATCTCAAAAACTGCATGACCACTATCAAAATTGTGTCTTTGAACTATCCCGGCAGTTTCAAATTGAGTTAATACCCTGTAAATGGTTGCCAATCCTACATCTTCCCCAACCGCTATCAGTGCGCGATAGACATCCTCTGCACTCATATGCTTCTCCGAAGAAGTTTCTAATATTTCTAGAATTCTTAGACGCGGTAGGGTAGCTTTCAAACCAGCTTTTTTGAGCTCTTTTGTATCCATCAGTACCTATCATCCTAATTTGTTAGCGATTAATTTTTGTATGTTTTTGTATGTTTATTATACCATTTTCTCACCTAACAGATCTGTTATACTGAACTTAATAAAAAAGAATATGTATGAGCTGTCGTAATTAAGCTTGGCTATTCTTCATACCTAACAATTAATGTCTGTAGTGCGAAAAAATTATGTCAAATAACATCCTAAAGCAAGCAGCTGTAATAGTGGCATTGATGTCTATAAATACGGGTTGCTCAAACCGCGCGCTTCCAGAATTGCCAAATCCAGAAACATTGAGTTTCGTGCATAAAATAGACGTACAACAAGGTAATGTAATAACCCAAGATATGCTCGCCAAGCTGAAGCCAGGGATGGATAAAAAGAAAGTGCAATTCATAATGGGTACTCCCATTATCAAGGACACGTTCAATGATCATCGCTGGGACTATGTTTTCACTTTCAATCATGCGCGAAAGTTCTATCACAAAAGAGTGATCACTTTGAATTTTAAAAATGATGTCCTCTATAATATTGAAGGTGATATCACGCCGGCTACCAAACCTCTTGAATACAATATCCATAACGATACGAAAATCAGTGTTCCTAGATTCAGGAAGCGAACACTAGGGGAGCGGATAGCCAATAAAATCCCGTTTATGGGAGAGAAAGAAAAAACCAAATTTCTGGATGTTGAAGAGCCTGGGGCAGGAGTAGAGCCGAAGAAAGACATTCAGTACCACGAAGATAAAATAGTTAAAGCAGAGGAGAAAGACCCTTACCGCGACATTCAGGCCGGCCCGGGCATGGGCGTTGCAACCAATCCTGACCAAAAAACTGTTAACTCCGATTCGGAAAAAAAATCTACCTTATTTAGTCGGATTTTTGACTAGCGCGCTGCCGGCGGCGAACTTTTGGGTCAACTTCTAGTTGTCGATAAATCTCAACTCTATCGCCGTCTGAGAGCAACGCGTCTAAACCGCACTGTTCTCCAAAAACACCATAACTTAGCATGTGAGTCGGCAACTTGAAGTTATCTAAGATACAAGACCGTTCTATAGCATTTCGAACGGAAGTACCGACTGGCACATCTAACTTCACAGTGTAACTCCGTCGAGGGAAAGCAGCCACGACTTCTATCGACAACCTATCGACCTTCATAAATTTTATATGCTCTTTTTTTAAACGCATCTACAAGGGTATCTACTACTACCCCTGATGCTAAGGATAACGCCGCACCAAGAATCAAACCATCGAACTCAAACTCTAACTCAAGCTCTACCACGGAGCCCGAATCAACAGCAGTGAATCGCCAACCACCTGAAAACTCTTTAAAAGGGCCGTTCAGTAAATCGATCGTTATGTATTCATTTTCTCTTAAAGTGTTAATCGTAGAAAAATCATGTTTGAAGCGTCCCTTGCTAATACTAAGCATCGCTTTCATGTGCGTTGTATCTGATGCAAGTATTTTTGCAGCAGAGCACCAGGGTAAAAACTTAGGATATTGCTCAACGTCGTTCACCAAACAGTACATCTCATTAACAGAAAAAGGAACGAAAAGTGAGCGTTGAAGAGACGTCATAACCTACCTAAGCAATCAGGCTAACGAAAAAGCAAATCTAGACCAGAACTGTTTAAAAAGACTATCGTCACGGCTATCGGAGCACAGTATTTCAACAAAAAAAGCCAACTATTAAATAGCTTGGCGCTGTTGGCACCAAATTCACTAGCGATAGTCATACGACTTACCCGCCACCCGACAAAAACGGCAACCAAAAACCCACCCAGCGGCAATAAAACGTTTGCGCTTATGTACTCCGACCAATCAAAAATATTTCTCCCTCCTGGAGTAAAGTCTTTTAACTCATTAAACGACAAAAGACAAAATATACCTATAAGCCAAATTAGGCATCCCGCAAGCCAACTAGAGCTATTTCTAGACCACCCTTTGGATTCTACTGACCAAGCGACGACGGGTTCAAGCAAAGAAATTGCAGACGTCCAAGCCGCCACTGTCAGCAATAGAAAAAAAGTGAAACCAAATACCTGTCCAAAAGGCATATCAGCGAATGCTACCGTCAGAGTAACAAATACTAATCCAGGCCCTTGACCCGCCTCTAGGCCGTAGGCAAAAACAATTGGGAAAATAAGAAAGCCAGCCAATAAAGCAACAAGTGTATCGACACAGCCTACGATAAGGCATGTACGCGGAATAGAAGCATCATGGGGTAAATAAGAACCATAAATCATCAATGCACCCATTCCCAGACTCAAACTAAAAAAAGCCTGCCCCACTGCCAGTAGGATTACATCAGACGTTAAAGACGAAAAGTCTGTCGCGAAGAGGTACTTAGTTGCACTTAATGCATCGCCCACCAATAAAGAATAAATCATCATGAGAACGAGCATAACGAAAAGTAACGGCATTAAAATTTTCACGGCCCGTTCTAAACCAAGACTTACACCTTTAGACACTATCCAGATAACAGAACCCATAAAAAGGGTATGCCAGAATAATAGCTGCACAGGAGAGCTAATCAAATTCGTAAAAATAGCTTCAGAGCTTAACGAGTTCGCAGTGGCAAAACTGCTAGTTAAAACAAAGTAAACATAGGCTAAAGACCAACCTGCCACTACCGAGTAGAAAGATAGGGTGAGAAAGCCTGCAATAATCCCCATTAAGCCTAAAGCTGACCAATGCCTCGAGAGACTCTCTTCTTCGGCAATTAGCAGAATTGCGTTCACAGGACTGCGACGTCCTCTTCGCCCAATAATAGTTTCGGCAATCATTATAGGAATACCTATCAATAGAACGAAGCCTAAGTAAACCAAGACGAACGCACCACCGCCGTTCTCGCCAGTTAGGTAAGGGAAACGCCAAATATTTCCTAAACCAACAGCCGATCCCGCCGCGGCTAATATAAAGACCCAACGGGAGGACCACAAACCGTGGAGAGATTCCCTTGTAGAACTCATAGAAAATTACTCGTGAAAATATGTTAGTGTATTCTCGTGCACTTACGAATCTACGGCAAGTGAATAAAACATTTTAGGTGCTAGATTGTTATAATTGAACCCCCGATTAATGTTTGGTTAGCTCAAATGGCGGAAAAGAAACAATCTAAAAAAGCAGGTTCCGGTTCCATTGCGCAAAATAAGAAAGCCCGATTTGATTACCTTATAGACCAAAAGATGGAAGCAGGGATAGTGTTAGAGGGCTGGGAGGTAAAAAGTTTACGTGCGGGGAAAATTCAGCTCACTGACGCCTACGTCATCATGCATAGAGGTGAGGCTTTTTTACAAGGTACGCATATAACTCCATTGTCATCAGCGTCAAGTCACGTAAACCCTGAATCACTTCGACCCAGAAAATTATTGTTGAACCGTCGAGAGATTGATCAATTAAACGGGGCTGTCGATAGGCGGGGAATGACTATAGTGGCGCTAGGCCTTTACTGGAAAAATAATAGGGTGAAAGTAGAAATCGCGACTGCGCAAGGTAAAAAAAGACACGATAAGCGAGCGTCAGAAAAAGCTAAGGATTGGCAAAGAGAAAAATCTAGAATACTAAAAAATGCACGTTAATCTAGCGTTTACATGTTCTTAAGCGAAAAAATTCTGTGTATAATACAAAAATACTCTTTCGGGGGCGTCACGGCTTCGACGTGGGTCATGAAACCGGAGGTGCATGCCGAGGTGCAGGTTACCTCGTAAATACAACTGCAAACATTTTAGTTGCCAACGAAGACAACTACGCACTCGCTGCTTAAAACCCAGTAGGGTGCCGTCCGACTGAAGCCGTGCTCATGCGTTCAGGTTTCGGGCGTCATATCTCATGTGATCGCGGTAAGGTATTTTTAGGACCGAGCCGTTAAAACCTTTACTAAAATCGTTTGAAGCCTTCCCTGCCGGCCGGGTAACTTCAAATTAAATTAATAGACTCGGATAAGCATGTAGAGCCAAAGATGTAGGGCTTGCGGACGCGGGTTCGACTCCCGCCGCCTCCACCAATTTATTCAGTAATCTTATATCATAATAAGATTATAAGTTTGCAGGAACGCCAATCAATGGGGAACTGGTACATTTTGTACCACATGCGATCGTTAGTAATATGATACAACATATCATTAACAATATAAGGTGCGCTACTGCACTGGCAACCTCTATCACATAAAACACGCGGAAGGAGAATTACTATGCTTGAAATGAAAGGGAAAGTTGCCATTGTTACAGGTGCGGCCCGGGGTCTGGGACGTGCCTATGCAGTCAATTTGGCAAAGTCGGGCGCACAGGTTGTGGCTGGTGATGTCCGAGATTGTGGAGGTACGATCGAGGAGATCACTAAAGACGGTGGCGAAGGCTTAGCTGTTAACCTAGACGTTAGCGATACTGGGTCTTGTGAAGCAATGGCTACTGCGGCGCTTGATCGATTTGGACGCATCGATGCTCTCGTTAATAATGCCGCGCTCTATGGAGGCTTAACCAGTGCGAGAGCCGACCAACTTGAAGAGGAAGAGTGGCAGCAAGTCATGAACGTTAATGTCACGGGCGTCTGGCGTTGCGCGAAGGCGGTCATCCAGCCAATGAAGGATAGTGGAGGAGGCAGTATCGTGAATATCGCCTCACTTGCTGCGATGCATGGACTAATAAACGGAGCGGCGTATGCTACCAGTAAAGCCGCAGTAATAGGGCTAAGTCGAACTTTGGCACGTGAGCTCGGTCGATACTGGATCAGAGTCAATACCGTATCACCATCGGCAGTTATGACAGAGGGAACCAGCGAATTCATGGGAGATCGTCTCGAGAGAGCGAAAGAAGCAATCGCGGCAGGACAGAGTTTGCGTCGAAACCTAGAAACCGACGACCTGGTGGGTACCGTACTTTACTTAACCAGCGATGCCAGCAAATTTGTCTCTGGACAAAACATCATGGTTGATGGAGGCACGCATTTCCTATAACAATAAAATAGATAGTGGAAAACGCTAGTCTCTAGAGGCGAGCGTCTGAAACTTTTAGGGGAAATTTATTGATAGAATTGTATACCGCGCCTACACCAAACGGGTGGAAAGCCACAATAACTCTAGAAGAACTGGGGGTTCCGTATAAACTTCACTCCATCGACTTGTCCAAAAGGGAGCAACACACAACCGCATTTCTTGAGCTCAATCCAAATGGAAGGATCCCCGTTATAGTAGACGCAGAGAGTAACATAACTATATTTGAATCTGGCGCGCTCATGTTGTATCTCGCAGATAAATTTGGAGCCTTAATACCCACCAATCCTCACGGTCGTTGGACCACAATCCAATGGCTAATGTTTCAAATGGGCGGGATCGGTCCTATGCAAGGTCAGGCAGTTACTTTCGAAAGATATTTCAACGAGGATGTGCCAGCCGCCAGACGTCGCTATAAAAATGAAACTCGCAGACTATATGAAGTATTAAATACGCGTCTAGCGGTAGTCGAATACTTGGCCGATAGCTATAGTATCGCAGACATAGCAAACTGGGCTTGGGTCAAAACCCATCGCTGGGCTCGCATCCCTGTAGATGGTCTCGAGCATCTTCAACGGTGGATAGACGCAATAGCAAGTAGGCCCGCAGTTGCCAAAGGTATTGAAATACCACCTCCTGCAGGTAGCGCGGATAAGCAAAAAGCGCTCGGCTCAGCAATGACAACAAACTGAACCGGATGTCTTTTTAGCGTCCCTCGGGACGCAAGGCAAAACCTTTTTGGATCGAGGGATTATTGGCTGTAATTTCTTCGTACCTCAGTTGCCATATTTTAATGTAATTGTAAAAAGGCACGTTCGGGTACAAATGATGTATCAAGTGATAATTATGGTAACCCAGAAATGGAGTTAGTACCCACTCCCAACCAATCCTAGTAGTAGTCGCTTGGTACTTATCCTGCCTGGCTGATATGTCCGCGGGAAAATGTGGTAGAAACACAAAGAAGAAGCCTATCAATCCCAATCCTATGCGAGATGGTAAAAACCATAAAACAAACAATTCTGCCGCTAAACCATTCACTGCAAAAGCGGCTACAATTGTTAAAAATACAATTGCATATACATAGACAGCGAGTCGGAGTCGCTTGGTAGTATTACTGCCATCCTGAAAAAATTTCACTACATAGAACACATCAAAATTAGCCCACCTTAATGGCAAAACCCACCATGCGCCATGATGCATGAAGTTATCCGGATCGTCCGCCGAGGTAGTATTTGCGTGATGCGCCAAATGAATCCAGCGGGCAACTTCCAGTGGGGCAGCTGGAAGTTGCAGAAGCAAAGGAACCCGACCAAACAAGTCGTTTAAAAATTGGTTAGTTGATACCGAGCCATGCAGAGACTCATGCATGGGAGTAAACAGCACGTAAAGAGCAAACCCGTTTACTAGGCACGCCGCCCACATCGGAATGTATCCCAAAACCGCAGCCATCGTAGAAACAATAAACATCCCGTACCCAATCAACAAATAGACTAGTGACGGCAACGCCAGAGCCGGAACTTGACGCAGCTCAGCAAAATATTCATCTTTAGTAGGCATGGTTCTGTCAATCACCACTCCATCCCTCCCTCACTAGAATTACCACACACTTACATAACTTACACAACTTACACAAAAACAACAAACAATCACGAGCTTAGATGACGCGACACGCGATGTAGGCAAAGCTTTAGCAGCTTTACTTTGAATTTGTTAAATTTGAATGCAGCGGGATCCCCACGTTAGAACCATACACGCGCATCAATTGATACAAGATAAATTTCATATTTTACTCTTAATTTTACTAAAGCAATCATATTTATATTTATAAATATATAATTATATTGAAATAAATTTAGTTTTTTTTAAAATACTACAATACAATTC
>CALJHG010000012.1 GCA_938075585.1 uncultured Gammaproteobacteria bacterium
GTCGCTAATAGAAGTAAAATACGCAATAGATACCTTTTATTTTTTAGTAATGGGTGCCTTTGTTATGTTAATGGCTTGCGGATTTGCCATGCTTGAAGCTGGCTTAGTCCGAACCAAAAATACAGCCGAGATACTGACCAAAAATATAGTTTTGTATTCGCTCGCATGTACGATGTACTTGCTATGTGGTTATGCTTTCATGTATCCCGCTGAAGCCGTAAATCAACTATGGCCGGGTTTGCCTAGTATTTTAGGTGGTTCCGATAACGTGGTTGCTGATGTGGTTGCGAGTGAGGGCGCAGTATACTATTCGGGCTTGTCTGATTTCTTTTTTCAGGCAGTTTTTGTCGCTGCAGCCATGTCAATTGTGTCCGGCGCGGTAGCGGAGCGGATGAAATTGTTTGCATTTTTGGCTTTTGCGGTTGTAATGACCGGATTTATTTATCCTATAGAAGGCTATTGGAAATGGGGTGGCGGTTACCTAGATGAGGCAGGATTTTTAGATTTTGCAGGATCTGGGGTGGTGCACATGTGCGGCGCAGTAGCGGCATTGGCTGGTGTTTTGTTGTTAGGCCCAAGAAAAGGCAAATATAACGAGGATGGATCGGTCAATCCGATGCCAGGCGCTAACTTACCTTTGGCTACTCTAGGTACCTTCTTGCTTTGGTTCGGATGGTTCGGTTTCAATGGTGGCTCTGAGCTAGTCATATCGAATGTAGCTGAGGCAAATGCCGTCGCCTTAATATTCGTTAATACAAATGCGGCAGCTGCAGGTGGCTGTATTGCGGCACTTCTGTTAGCAAAAATTCTTTTTGGTAAAGCCGATCTAACTATGGCACTTAACGGTGCTTTAGCCGGACTCGTGTCAATTACAGCTGAGCCGTTGACTCCAACTCCGTTATTGGCAACTATGATTGGAGCTATAGGAGGACTTATCGTTGTTATCTCGATAGTGCGCTTGGATAAGGCTGGGATAGACGATCCAGTAGGTGCTATATCTGTGCATGGTACTGCGGGTATTTGGGGTCTCCTAGCTGTTTGCCTGAGCAATGGCGATGCGACTTTAGGGGCGCAGTTACTCGGGATAGCTGTGATATTCGGATGGGTTTTTGTCACTTCGTTCATAGTCTGGTATGTGATACGAGCGGTTGCTGGAATTCGTGTCTCTTCGGAGGAAGAACTTGAAGGTGTCGATAAAGTCGAGTGTGGACTGGAGGCATATCCTGAATTTACACGCCGGTAGTCTTGAACTACGCTAGCGACTTCAAATTACAGTGATTCTCATTACACAGTGAAACCGAGTACGTTAGGGTATAATTTTTTTAAAGTGTTTCGTGAGATGGCTTCAAGCTATAAGGTTAAGGCCATCTCACGATAGCTTAGATAATTTTAATGATTATTAGTTTTGGAGAAAGCTTATGAAATTAATTACTGCAGTTATTAAACCTTTTAAATTAGATGATGTGCGAGATGCACTATCAACTGCTGGGATCCAAGGGATGACCGTCACTGAGGTCAAAGGTTTTGGGCGCCAGAAGGGCCACACTGAGCTCTATCGAGGAGCGGAATACGTAGTTGATTTTCTGCCGAAAGTCAAACTGGAAATAGCAGTTGATGACGATGCGGTAGATACCACTGTTGAGATAGTAAAAGAGGCTGCCAACAGTGACTCCATTGGTGACGGTAAGATATTTATTAGTGACTTAAATGAAGTAATTCGTATAAGGACTGGTGAGACAGGGAAAGACGCATTATAGACGTGCTCAGTCTCTTGATGATTGCGCGCAAAGCTAGGGAGATGCGCGCATGGATGTGTATTTTTTGAACTCGTGATAAACAAAGGGGGAGAATATGTTCTTTCAACGTTTAATTTTAATTTTTTTATTGTTACCTAGTGTCGCCTTTGCAGAAGGACTCGATAGTGGTGACGGGGCGTGGCTTCTTACGTCTACTGCGTTAGTGTTATTCATGACGATACCAGGTCTGGCCCTATTCTATGGTGGTCTGGTGCGGAGTAAAAACGCGTTATCGGTGCTTATGCAGTGTTTTACTTTGACTTGCGTGACCTCGCTGCTGTGGGTGTTCGCAGGTTATGGGCTAGCTTTTGGAAATGGTGGTGCTTGGAACGACTACATTGGTGGTGGTAATGTAATGTTATCGGAAGTGACCCGAGAGGCTATGAGCGGGACCATTCCTGAAACTGTGTTCGTTATGTTTCAGATGACGTTTGCTATCATTACCCCAGCTCTCATAGTAGGCGGTTTTGCTGAGAGGATGAAATTTTCGGCTATTTTAGTGTTCAGTTGCTTGTGGATGTTTTTAGTGTACGTGCCTGTATGTCATTGGGTCTGGGGCGGTGGATGGTTGAGTCAGCTGGGGCTACTGGATTTCGCGGGAGGCACCGTGGTTCATATTAATGCTGGCGTAGCGGCTATAGTGGCTGCGGTAGTTTTAGGAAAACGTAAAGGATTTCCAGAATCGCCAATGCCACCTCACAACTTAACTATGACTGTCACAGGAGCTTCGATGCTTTGGGTCGGATGGTTTGGCTTTAATGCGGGAAGCGCGTTAGCGGCCAATAATGATGCTGGGATGGCTATGCTTGCGACGCATATTTCAGCGGCAGCGGGGTCGCTAGCTTGGATGGCCATAGAATGGATGAAGCACGGCAAGCCCAGTGTCTTAGGGATTGTTACTGGTATGGTAGCCGGGCTTGGAACAATCACGCCGGCATCAGGGTACGTCGGTCCGGTAGGGGCTCTCTGTATTGGTATTGCCGCCGGTATTGTTTGTTATTACAGTACGCAGTATATCAAGAGATCGCTTCGCATAGATGACTCTCTTGATGTCTTTCCCGTACATGGAGTAGGCGGGATTTTGGGTACAATCCTCGCTGCAGTCTTCATCTCTGAACAATTAGGAGGAGTTGGCTATGATGAAGGGGTAGATATGCTGAAGCAGCTCTCGATACAGCTTGTAGGGGTGCTGGCCACTATTATTTGGTGTGGCGTAATGACTCTCATAGTATTGAAAATTACCCGATCGTTGACTGGCTTACGTGTCAGTGAAGAGAAAGAGACCTCGGGTCTAGATTTATCTGAGCATGACGAGCGCGGTTATAATATGTAGAGAAGTTACTATGGATAGTTCCAAGTGATATGGCCTATATTGCTCGGGACTATCCTTAATTACTCTGGAATACTGACATTCGGCGTGTAGAATTGCCAGAGAGTCGAAAATAAAGTTAATATTTGCCGCATGGTCACAGAACCTTCAATCAAAGTCGGCTTACCCAAAGCATATTGTGTGGTGGGAGATCCTATCGCTCATAGCTTGTCTCCGAAAATTCATGCTTGGTTTGCCGAAAGTGAAGGACAAACTTTTTTATATCACAAAATGAGGGTTGCGAAGGGAAGTCTGAAGTCTGCGATAGAAGAGTTCATGCGGGCCGGAGGGAAGGGTATGAATGTTACGGTACCACTTAAAGAAGAAGCGTATTCCCTATCTGATGTTCGCGGTGATCGAGCTGTCGCAGCGGGGGCTGCGAACTTTCTGTCCTTCGGAGATAATGGTCAAATTACCGCCGATAATACAGATGGTTATGGTTTGATTACAGACATATCCCGAAACTTGAATATGGCTTTAAGCGGTAAGGTAATTCTCTTACTTGGTGCGGGAGGAGCAGCGCGTGGAGTTCTGGATGGCATTGCAGCGCAATCTCCCTCACTCCTGCAGCTCTCTAATCGTACTCTCTCCAAAGTTGAAAAGTTATCCAATTTGCTACCTAAATCGTGTCCGCGTGAGATTGTGCCATGGGGACAGATGTCTACTACTCAACCCGATATAATTATCAATGCAACATCGTTAAGTTTGACGGGCGATCTGCCCAAAATAAATAGTTCTGTTTTTGCTTTAACTGAACTAGTCTACGATATGGTCTACAGCTCAAATCCAACTTCGTTTATGGAGCTCGCTTCACGACAAGGTGCTAAAAATGTTTCTGACGGGCTGGGAATGCTTGTGGAACAGGCTGCTGAATCGTACCGCCTATGGAACGGAACCTTGCCTCGCACAGAAAATATAACAGATCGTTTGCGCTCTTATTAGGCGCCTCGCCTGTCGCTTTATAGCAAGCCATTGTGTCGATCCATCAGATCTGGGAGCCAGGTTACCGTATTTGGAAATGCGGCGATAAGAGTGAGCGCGACTAGTTGTATCAAGATAAACGGAATAACACCATTGTATATGTGACTTGCTCTTATTTGCTTAGGAGCAACTGCCTTGAGGTAAAATAGAGAGAATCCGAATGGAGGAGTTAGGAATGAAGTTTGCAGATTCATTGCTATTAAAATAGCGAACCACAACGGATCTAATCCCAGTTGTCGCGCTACCGGCTCGAATATCGGCACGACTATGAAACATATTTCTATAAAGTCTAGGAAAAATCCTAGGACGAAGATAATCGCCATACTAATTAAAATAAAGCCTATCGCACCCACACCCATAGAGGAAAAAAACGTTGCCACTAGCTTGTCGCCTCCTAGAGCCTTGAAAACAAGTCCGAAAGCGGTGGCCCCTATGAGGATCATAAAAACCATGCTGGTTAGTTTTGTAGCCTGTATGGCGCCTTCGCGTAGCGATGATAGTGATAATCGATTACGCATAATCGCGAGAACAAGAGCTCCCGATGCGCCGACTGCGGCAGCTTCAGTGGGAGAAGCAATACCAATAAAGATTGATCCGAGTACGGCGAATATTAGGGCTATTGGGGGTAGTACCGCTTTACTCAACGCTGCAAGGTTTGGAGGTGCTATTGTTTCGAACGATGGCGCCAATCGAGGATTTCTGTGGCTAAGGTATTGTATATATAATATATAAGCCCCAATCAGAAAAAGTCCAGGTACCAAGGCGCCCATGAACATTCGGCCCACGGGGACACCCATAATGTCTGCCAGTAATATAGCTACAATACTCGGCGGAATCACTTGTCCTAATGTCCCCGAGGCTGCTACTGTGCCGCAAGCAAGCGAAGCATCGTATTTATGCTTTAGCATAGTTGGCAAAGCTATGACTCCCAGCGTGACAACGGTCGCACCCACCACCCCCGTGCTCGCTGCTAGCATCGCTCCGACAAGAATAACAGCAATCGCTAGTCCTCCGGGACTCCGACCTAAAATTTTTGTTAGAGACTCTAACAATTCTTCTGCGACTTTAGATTTATCTAAAATAATCCCCATGAATATAAATAACGGAACTGCGAGTAATGTGAAATTCGTCATTATCCCAAAAATTCTGTAAGGCAGGAGAGCAAATATTTCTACTCCTACGGTGAGGGTCCCGAATAGGATAGCTATTGCACCTAATGTGAAAGCAACTGGATATCCCAACAAAAGTGCCGGTAGCAAAACTACAAACATGAGGATGGCCCAAATTTCCATAAGTCTAAGCTCTAATCTGTGTCTTTAAGTCTTCTGATTAAGTCATTGAGACTCTGCAACAGGATTAATATAAATGCGCATGGAATAATTGATTTTACGATCCAACGATTTGATAGGCCGCCAGGATCAGGAGAAGTTTCTGAATGGATGAAAGATTCTAGGGCAAATGGAACAGAATATATGATATTAACTGCGCAAAAAGGTATCAAAAAGCATAAAGTTCCAAAGATATTTAGTCGATTACGGTGCCTCTCATTAAATCGATGACTTTGATAAACTAGATCCAACCGGACATGCTGATCGCATTTCATTGTGTAAGCCGCGCCTAGGAGAAAGACCGCACTAAAAAGATGCCACTCTAGCTCCTGTAATCCAATTGCTCCATTTTTAAATACATATCTCATCATCACATCAAAGATCGTTACGATTACTAGCGACACCATACAAGCCGCACTTAGATAACCGGACCAATTCACAAGTGCTTTGATAAATTGAATTTCAACGAGTGCGGTTATAAAGCTTTTAAAATAACCTACCATTTTGTGTGTTATTCCCAAAAAAGACATCATTAATTTTTCTAGCTGAGACTTTATGATTTGTTTAATTTTAGACTCAAAACGTGAAGTAACTCATTAATCATACTGCACATTTATACACATTTGCTTGATATATAGAAGAGTAAACGTTTAGTTAGGGCCTGTAATCACTAAAAAGCTATCACATTGGTACATAAGTATATGTTTGTTATAAATATTTTATATTTTGCTTAAAAATTGACCAATCTAGCAGTCGACGAGTGAAATAGCTACAAATAATTCACATTTATTAGACTTTTAAACAAGGTTATCCACAGAAATTGTGGGTAAATTTAGCAACTCAGTTTTTACTCGGCTCAGGGTGTAAAGCGAGTTAAAATGAGGTGTTAGTGTCCTAATACTTCCAGTGTCTTGAGTGCCAGCCTTTCATATTCTGCTATGGTCAAATTTTCGGCACGACTTTTCGGATCTATTTCCGCGTGCTTTATGACATCAGTAGGTATAAGAGATTTCAGCGAATTAGCAAGAGTTTTTCTACGAGTAGCGAAAGCTAGCCTTACAATCTTTTCAAAATACACGTCAATTTCGGGATTCTTTTTATCATCGATTGGTTGAAATCGGATAACCGCAGATTGCACTTTTGGTTGCGGGCTAAACGAGGCGGCATTCACCTCAAACTTATAGCTGATATGGGCTTGTCTTTGGGCCATAATTGATAATCGACCGTATGACCGAGCGCCCGCTTTGGCGGTTAGACGCAACGCCACCTCTTTTTGTAACATGAAGATCATCTCTGACCATAGGGATCCGTGCGTTACCAAGTTCATTATCAAAGGAGTTGCTATGTTATAAGGAAGATTTCCAATTATTTTCCATTCAGTCGATTGTTCTCTGAGACTTCCTAAGTCGAAGTTCATTATATCCGAGTTGTGTAACTTGAAGGTTGCGATATTCGCATAGTGTTCTAACAAGTTTCTGGCAAGATCGCGATCGACTTCTATTGCCGTGATCTCGGCTTTTGTACGAACAAGTAAATCTGTTAGAGCCCCCGTACCGGGACCTATTTCAATTATATGATCTGTATGTTGGGGCTTGATTAATTGAATGATCTGCGCCACAACATAGTCGTCAATTAAAAAGTTTTGCCCCAAGCGTTTCTTTGCTCTAGGAATTGCGAGTCGTTTCAAGAGATTTTACTTATATTAATCGCAAGTTCGAGTGCCGCCTCGGCACTACCGGAATCGACATTTCCGGAGCCTGCGATGTCGAGGGCAGTACCATGATCGACTGAGCTTCTGATAATAGGAAGCCCTAGAGTTAGGTTGACGCTACTGCCAAATCCAATAGTTTTTAGCGCGACCAGTCCTTGGTCATGGTACATGGCAACAATGGCGTCGTACTCTTTCCTAGCTTCACTGGTAAACGCGCTATCCGCAGACACAGGACCATTAGCGATAATATCCTTCGCACTAAGCTCTTTTAGGGCTGGCTTAATTATACTTTCTTCTTCTTGGCCTAGATGTCCACCTTCTCCAGCATGAGGGTTAAGACCACAGATTTGAATGCGCGGATTTTGGATACCGAACTTTGTAATCAATTCTCGATGTACTATTTCGACAACATCAACTATTTTTCTCCGATTGATATGATCTGGGACTTTGGAAAGGGGGATGTGGGTTGTGAGCAGCACCACTCTCAATGTGTCCGACGTAAGCATCATTACGGGTAGAGGAGCATTTAAGCGCTCGGCAATATATTCGGTATGACCCGTGAACGGGATCCCAGCATTGTTAATTATCTCTTTATTTATAGGGCCGGTGACCATGGCATCTAGCTTACCGCTCGCGCAGCTGTCCACCGCTTTATCTAAGCATTTGAGCACATAAGGACTGTTTTCTGGATTAGGAGTACCCACACAATTCGGATTAGGACATGTACTTGCTACTAGTTGCATATAGCCTGGGGGCACCTTGATCGCCTGACTAGTATCTCGTAGTTCAATTATTTTTACTTGCTGGCCAATGGCCAATGCTCGTGCGGAAATCACTTCAGGATCAGCAAAAAAAACTATAGTTTCTTCTCGCGGACGAGTTATCAGAGAAAGCGCCAAATCCGGGCCGACGCCTGCAGGTTCTCCAGTAGTGAACGCTATTTTAGTAACTTTTTTCTCTTTACTATTGTCTGTATTCGACATAGGCTTCATCTCGTAGCCGCCTTAACCAAAATTGCCGCCGTTCGTCTAATTTTTGTTGGCGAATAGCGCGCCTCGCGCGGTCATGTTTTATCTCTTCGGAACCATCAAACAGTCGCTTTTCCACTACTTGTAATATGTGATAGCCGAATTCTGATTCAAACGGTGGACTAATACTTCCGACTTCAATAGCGGTCATTATCTCATCGAATTCAGGCACCATCTGACCTTCATTAACCCAGCCGAGATCACCACCTTGAAGCGCGGAGGTTCGATCATCCGAATTATTTTTGGCCATATCTGAAAAAATCACATCCCCGTCAATTTCTAGCCGCATTTTAAGCTGATTAATTCTGTTGAGAGCCTGTGTTTTGGTGAGGAGAGCGTTAGGTTTGATCAATATATGTCGAGTTTTATACTGTGGGATCATGAAGTCTTCGATACTTCTCTTTTCGGTTAGTTCGATAATATGATAGCCACTGGGGTTGGTTATAATCCCGCTATGCTCCCCCACTGACAACGTACTGACGGAGTCAGCAAAAAGGCTAGGGATTTCGCTTCCTTTCCGCCACCCCAGATCCCCACCTTCGAGAGCTTGTTGTCCATCAGAAACACTGATTGCGACGTCTGCAAAAGGAGTTCCTGATTCTATGGCACCATGCGCTTCTGTGGCCTTGTCTCGAGCTAACTTTAGCTCACTATCATTCGCTCCGCTTGGAGTCGAAATCAAAATATGAGATATGCGGTACTCTTGATCGTCTGCTGCTGTAGATTCATTGCGGAGGTAGTTCTGTATTTCTGACTCTCGGACTCGCACACGATCGTCCACTTGAGACTTTCTAAGTTTAGAGATTAATATTTCTTGTCTTATTTGATCTTTAAATACGTCAAATTCATAATTTTCTGAGGCCAGTATTTCTTTAAACTGCGGGAGAGACAGATTATTTTGCTGCGCCATGTCAGAAATAGCTAACGCCAACGCCTCCTCAGTAACCTCAATTTTATTTTCGCTTGCTACTTGTAGTTGAATTTTTTCTAGCACCAGACGCTCAAGCACCTGTCTTTCCAATACTGAGTTAGGAGGCATTCGAGTGCCTTGCTGTTCAATTTGGAATTTCACTTTGTCCATTTGGCTGGTAAGCTCACTTTCCATAACCACGTCCTGCTCAGCTACAACGATTATTTTATCGAGCTCTTCTGAGTCGACGTTAGCTGTGGAACAAAGCATAACGAGCGTAACTGTTGTTAGGAGATTACGTCGGTTGGTTAAGTTAATCTGTGGTAATCGAAAAATTTGAAATTTATTAAACATATGCGCGCTTTAATTAATTTGTACACGGATTATAGACTAAAACTAGGTATTTTAGACATTTGGGTTCGGTGCGCAAATCTACTTTGATGATCAAGTCAAAATTGGCTAGTTGCCTCGGGCAAATAGCGTGTTATCAGAGGGTCTCGACCTTTCCCGAGGCCGCCTAATCCTCTGAGTCGCACCTGTACAAAGACACCTGTTACGTATTCTGACTGTCCGCTCGCTTTATTCCCATTTAAGTATCTTTGACCGATTACCCGGAGACCCCAGCAGCAACTCTCGTACTCCACGCCGCCGAATGCCTCAATTGTTTTCTTTTCTTCTATCGAGTAACTCCAGAGTCCGATAATAGACGTATCTGGGAGCGAATTGATTGGTAAGCGGAATACCGCATCGGCCTGTTTGATATTGTCTAAATTTTTGTGCGGTGCTCTAGTAAATCTATAAGCAAGCTTAGCGAGCGTATTATTATTTGGTCCATATTCTAGAGAAATAGCTTTCCGTTCAAAGTTTGTCTGCTTGGGATTCCATACAAAGGAACCTTTAATAGCTAAATCTAATTGAGGATTTAGGTCAAATCCTCCAAACAAACTGGATAATGTATTTTTAGAATATGCTTGGTTTGGTAAACTAATTTCTCTTTTCTCTAGGTGGAACACTTGACCGAGATTGAATGCTAGAAATTGTCGCCCTGTTTCTTTGCTAGTAATTCGAGAGTTTATGCCTGCACTTATTCGGTTAGAATCGCCGATTCTGTCTCCGCCAAAGCCAGAGATCCCTCCCGAGAATCTATTGGGTAGATACATTGTGTGAGGATTTATATCCATCGCACCAGTATCAAAAACGGGCAGATTATCTTGATTAATTTTTGGCACATAAACATAGTAAATACGTGGCTCCAATGTTTGGAAAAGATTAAACCCTAATAGAGAGAAGTCTCTTTCGGCGAATAACGTCGCGTCTAATGTCATTATAGGAACGGTACGCGACTCATCTTTATAGACCGAAGCCGGATCATCATTAAGGTACTCAGTGTGAGAGATCATGAACTTAGGGGTTACGTTGATAAATGATTTATTGTAGTCGTAAGAGATAGAGGGAGCGATTGTAGTTCTAATACTAGTCAGGCTGTCGTCCCTATTAAAGTAAGTAAAATCCGCCTCAAAATTAGGTTTTAGCGCGAGTATTTTAGGTAAATTCTTTTTCCTAAATTCAATTTTTGGCAGCAGTTGGTATGGCTTCGCTCCGGCAGGGAGGCTTCGGTTAACACTCTGGTAGGCTTGCGTTAGTACCGATACGTAATATGACTCATTATCGTATACGAACCCTATTCTTCTATCCATAAAACTCTGGGAAGATTGACCAATCGTTGTGCCAAAATCTTGGAAATATTGATCGTCCGAAAGATTTGAAAATAGAACATCTATTCGACCTTTATTCTCAAATATTCGATGATTATGTTCCACTCTAATATAAGATCGATCTTGCTTATCTTTGATTCTATCCCTTACTAAATACTCCAGATCTATAGAGCCCGAGTAGTCGTGATTTAGATACCTATACTCGGTATCTACTAGTACCCCTCTGTCTTGCATAAAGCGGGGGGCAATCGTCGCATCTTGAGTCGGTGCAATATTCCAGTAATATGGCACTTGCGTATCGAAGCCCGATTCATTACTCGTCCCAAAAACAGGTGCTAGGAATCCTGATTTTCTTTTTTGATTAGTAGGGAAATTAATATACGGCATATAAAAAACCGGAATATCGCGAAAACGGATGATGGCGTTGCTGGCCGAAGCGCGTTCATTCTTATGGTCAATTCTGATAGCGCTTGCATTCAGTTTCCAAGTTTCATTAGATACGGGGCAAGTAGTATACTTAACGTTTTTTAAAATACTTATCTCATTTGCAGAGTCATGTTCAATGACCGCAGCTTTTCCGCGCCCCGGACTTTCATTCAACCAATACTGACCATCACTCAGTCTAGCAGTCTCGCTTAGGGAGTTAAAATGAAGGCTGTCTCCAGACCAAATAGCTCCTTTACTCCAAAGATGAGCACGACCTTCCGCATCATAAAGCCCTGTATTTTTATCGTAGGTGATGACTTCGGCACGTATAGCTTGCACACCTTTAATAACCTCTACATTGCCATGGAATTGACTGCGCCCGGACTCGACAATTCGAGAGTTATCAGCACGAATTTCAGTGCTTTCGAGATCGATTCTTGGATCTGCATGCATAGGTCTATCAGGAACGAGTTGATTATTAGGACAAAAATTCCAGGCACTATTATTCTGAGACCCCGCAGCAGTGACGACTTGTGAAGCTGAAAGTATAGCTGCGAGCACGGAAACAGCGAGTATTCTCAGACTGACGAGTGGTTTGCAAAAATAGCTTGGAAGTTTAACTTTCTTATCCTTGTTCAGTTTTAAAAACTTAGTGTAAAAATCGCACAGATTGCACTCAGCTTCAACACGTTATTTACACTATCTGCGAGGCGCTTACTTTGGGTCCGGTACTAAGCCCTTAGAGCGTCGATTTAGTTCCGTTATTTATATGAGCTGAAATCTTTTTAATTTTCCCATCGGCTGTAGGAGAGAGCAGAATTTCAAGTCTATCTTCGTTGTTCAAGGGTAAGAGTTCCGCGAGTCTATACGCTACCCATGCAGCATCGTCTAGGTACCAAGGCTTAGGGGGTGCTATTTCTGCCAAACTTTCTAGGACTTCAGACAAAAGCTTGGATAAACGAGAAAGTTCAATCTCGGACGTCCCATCGTCTTGATTTGTTATTACCGGATTGATTGTTGCAACATTTAATCCGTCTTTCTGCTGTGCGTTCTGAACAACCTCAAATAAAGAAGTACCTTTGGCAACAATATGCAATAAGCCGTCTTCGCCTTGATCAAAAGTTTCTATATGGGCAAGGGTACCTACTTTATGAAAACTAATAGGACCTCGAGTTTCCCTCCCCGATTTTATGAGTACTACCCCAAATTCTTTTTTCTCTCGTAGGCATGCGCTGACCATGTCTATATATCGCGGCTCAAATATTTTGAGAGGCAAGATGCTGTCTGGAAATAAAACTAAATTCAACGGAAAAATTGGTACTTCATTAGGTGCGAATGTCATATTGTCTCAATTCCCTCAATTTGTTGAATGATTCGAGTAGGTAGGTTTTCTGAGGCCCCATTGCTCATGATAATCACACTATCTCCTTTTTCTGCCATATCAGTGACTTTTTGCACTATTGCCTCAGATTCTTCCGTAATAAATACTTGAGATAAAGTTTTTAAAGCATCTGCTAAGTCCCATTTTAAACCACTCGGCTTCAAAATTAGGACTAGATCTGCGCTTTCAAGAGCTGCAGCTAATGTAGATTTATGCACTCCCATGACCATTGTATTTGACCTAAGTTCAAGTACCGCTATCAATTTCTTAGTATTTACATATTTTTTTATGGCAGTGAGCGACGACGCTATAGCCGACGGATGGTGTGCAAAATCATCATAGACACGGATAGCACGAGGCGTTCCGATAAGCTGTAACCTTCTACTAGCATTAGCAAATAATGGAAGTTGATTGATTGTAGGTTGTAAATCCCGTGTGACTAACGCGAGAGCCCCTACGGCCGCAGCGACGTTCCAGGCATTGTGTAATCCAAGTAGAGGTGTAGGAATTTTGAAAACGGTGCCGTCTCTGGTGGTTAGTGTTATTTCCCCCCCCGACAACTCTTCGAAATTGACTACCCAAGTATCAGATTGTTTCGAACCAAATGTTTCCGTTTTTGACCAGCACCCTAATTTTATTAGCTGTTCTATCTCGGTGTATTCTGATGGAAATACGATCACCGAGTCGGCTGACATTGTTCTTATAAGATGATGAAATTGTCTGACTATATCTTGGAGGGAATCAAATATATCCGCATGGTCATACTCTAAATTGTTGATAATGAGGATATTCGGCTGGTAGTGTATAAATTTTGATCTTTTATCGAAAAAAGCAGTATCGTATTCATCTGCTTCTATTATGAAGTAGTCTGATTGCCCTAATCGGGCACAAACGTCGAAGTTTTCGGGGACACCTCCGATAAGGAAACCTGGCTTTAATCCAGCAGTTTCGAACAGCCACGCAACAAGGCTCGATACGGTTGTCTTACCATGAGTCCCCGCGACAGCTATTACAAAACGGTCCTGCAGAATATTATTTTTTAGCCACTCGGGTCCAGAAATATAGGGTATCCGATTACTGAGCACATATTCGACTGCCAAGTTGCCTCTCGAAAGAGCGTTCCCAATCACTACTAGGTCAGGACGGTCATCAAAGACGCTAACGTCGTACCCTTCGGCTACTTTGATACCCAGTTCATCAAGGATATCGCTCATGGGAGGATAAATCTTGTTGTCACTGCCAGTTACTTTGTGCCCTTTTGCTTTTGCTAGAGTGGCTATCCCTGCCATAAAGGTCCCACCGACACCTAGAATATGAATGTGCATAAATTATCTCACTAGACCACTATTTTAGAATAAAAGAAGGTGAGTATTTGCCATAGGCAAAAAGCATATCCGATCGCTATTAAAAAGGCTCGACCAAAGCCGATTTCCGTAGCGTGGGTTAAGACTTTTGCCGTGGCGCTAAGATTCCAAATCAGGATAGCAGGCCGAAAAATAATGAGAAGGCTAGGTGGTAATACTACAATTAACAGGTAGGCGAAAATACCTATGATCGCTCCTAGACCCATCAATGCTGAGAGCGTTTTGTTTAAGCGCTCATACTTCTTTGAGTAAAGTAAAATAGTTGCTGTTAAAACGATCAAAGTCAGACATTCGAGGAGGGACAGTACAGCTGCGAGAGAAATTTTTTCATAATTTAGATTTATCAACAAACTGACGAAAAAATTTGCCGAAAGTGACGCCAAGAATATATTTCTTGAGCCCTTTAGAGCTTCTGGGGAAGCCTTCAAGCAAGCTATCGCCCAAAAGATACCGATAGTTTTCAATGAGAAAATTTTAACCACATGTTTCTGAAACAGTTTTCTAATAGATAAGTCATGCTTATTTGACGTATCTTATAATTCATTCTCACTATTTATTATAGCTATCGTAAAGATTTTTAAGCGATCGTTTCAGAACGAAAGTTTTTTTTAATATATTCTTCAAGGAGCTGTTTGAATTCGCCGGCTATATTCTCTCCTCTAAGCGTCACATGTTTTTCGCCATCCACGAAAACCGGTGCGGATAAACCTTCTCCAGTGCCAGGCAGACTTATCCCAATATTCGCGTGTTTACTCTCTCCGGGACCATTGACCACGCATCCCATTACGGCAAGACTTAAGTCTTCGACACCTGGGAATTTATTTTTCCAAATTGGCATTTGTGTTCTGATATATGCTTGGATATCTTGGGCTAATTCTTGAAAAACGGTGCTGGTGGTTCTTCCGCAACCAGGACACGCTGTGACAAGTGGACTAAATGACCGAAGGCCCATAGTTTGCAGCAATTCCTGGGCTACGATTACTTCTTGGGTTCGATCGCCGCCTGGCTCCGGTGTGAGAGAAATCCTAATTGTGTCGCCAATTCCTTGTTGCATCAGAATAGCCATAGCAGCTGATGACGCAACTATGCCTTTTGAACCCATGCCGGCCTCCGTTAGCCCAAGGTGTAATGGGTATTCGCATTCATCCGCTAGACGTTGGTAAACTACGACTAAATCCTGAACATCACTGCATTTGCAAGAGAGGATAATTTTTTCCCTTGCTAGTCCAATTTTTTCGGCCTGTCGAGCGCTATCAATTGCCGAAAAAATCAGGGCGTCATAAGCAACTTCCTTAGCACTTTTGGGTTGCGGGAGTAAATTATTTTCGTCCATCATTTTAGCTACTAAAGCGGGATCTAAACTCCCATAATTGACTCCGATCCGCACGGGCTTATTATTTTCTATAGCAGTCTCTATTATCGTAGAAAATTGAACGTCTTTCTTTCGACCACGACCTACGTTTCCTGGATTTATTCGATACTTAGAAAGGACTTGGGCACACTCGGGATACTTTGTAAGCAATGTATGCCCGTTATAATGGAAGTCGCCGACAAGTGGCACATAACAACCTGTTGCGTCGAGGAGCTCTCGTATTTTTGCAACTTTGCTAGCTGCTTTTTCTGTATCAACGGTAATCCGGACTAGTTCAGAGCCAGCGGCAGCGAGGGCTTGAACTTGTTTTGCCGTGGCGACAGCATCTGACGTGTCGGTGTTAGTCATGGATTGCACTACAATTGGTGCGCCGCCGCCTACAGCTACTTCCCCCACTTTTGTTTGGGATGACAATCTTCGGTGATTAGAGCCTATAATAGCCACATTAATTCTCTTTGTATTACCAGCAAAAAAATGATGTTTCCTCTATTATACACCTTGGCCGAACTGAATTACTAAAATAGACTGTAGATTCTGGTTGAAGGACGTAATATTTGCTCACAATTGTAGTTTTGGGTAAAAAATTTACGTATCCTTAGTCAATTGAAGTTCTCGTGGTTTTAATTGTTTTTGGAATGTGTGTATGAAGAAGAGATTTAGGACAGAAGAAGAGTGGAGAGAAATCCTATCTCCCGAGGCTTACCAAGTATGTAGACTGCAGGGGACAGAACCTCCATTTTCTGGTGAATATGACGGGTGTAAGATTGCGGGTGTATACCGGTGTATATGTTGCGATGCAGTGCTATTTGATTCAGAACATAAGTTTGATTCGGGTTCAGGATGGCCTAGTTTTTTTCGTGCAATTAGTAGCGACACAGTTGAGTTGAGAAAAGATGAAAGTCACGGAATGATTCGAGTGGAAGTAGTGTGCGCTAATTGTGAAGCCCACCTCGGACATGTTTTTAACGATGGCCCGCGACCGACTGGCCAGCGTTACTGCATCAATTCTGTCGCATTGAGCCTTGACTTGGAAGCTTAGTTTTTTTACTCATGTTTTTAAATGCTAAGCCTTAGGGAGAGTTACCCCTATTTGACCTTGATATTTGCCACTTCTATCGGCGTACGAAGTTTCGCACGGGTCATCCGACTGCAAAAATATTAATTGGGCAACCCCCTCATTGGCGTAAATTTTTGCCGGCAGAGAGGTTGTATTGGAGAATTCTAATGTGATGTGGCCTTCCCACTCTGGTTCTAACGGAGTTACGTTCACAATTATTCCACATCGCGCATAAGTCGACTTACCGAGACAGATTGTCAGTATATCCCTGGGGATTCGAAAGTATTCTACGGTTCTGGCTAGTGCAAATGAGTTTGGAGGAATAACGCAGATGTCTCTGCTAACATCAATAAAATTTCCAGAGTCGAAATTTTTGGGATCTACCGTAGTTGAGTTTATGTTCGTGAAAACCTTGAATTCTGGAGCACATCGAACATCGTACCCATAGCTAGACGTGCCGAAAGATATGATCTTCTCGTTGCGGACAGTCCGCACTTGGTTGGGCTCAAAAGGCTCTATCAGCTTTGCTGTTTGCGCCATTTTTCTTATCCACTTGTCCGACTTTATGGGCAACTTTTTCTCCTGATAACTAGCTTAAGAATTTTCAATCACAATTTTAGGAAATTTTGCTGAAAAATCGCGAGCTCGTAGCGATAGTCGTGCACTCACTTTTCTTGCAATCTCTCTATAGCTGTCAGCAATTTTTGAATCTGGATCTATTGCAACCGTTGGTCGACCGTTGTCTGCCCCTTCGCGGATTGACATGTCTAGCGGCAAGGACCCTAGCATATCTACTTCATATTGCTTCGCCATAGAATCTCCTCCGCCTTCACCAAAGATATGTTCTTCATGCCCACAAGCGCTACAAATATGAACACTCATATTTTCTACTATCCCGAGGACAGGAACATTAACTTTTTCAAACATCTTGAGCCCCTTTCGCGCGTCTAGTAAAGCTATGTCCTGAGGAGTGGTAACTATGACGGCGCCACTTACAGGAATTTTTTGACATAAGGTAAGCTGTATATCACCCGTGCCTGGAGGAAGATCGACTATGAGGTAGTCGAGGCTAGCCCAGTTAGTATCATTTATCAGCTGCTCAAGTGCACCTGTTGCCATTGGACCACGCCATATCATTGGGGTATCTTCCTCCACCAGGTTCCCGATCGACATAGTTTGCAGTTGATAACTTAATTTGGGTTCCATGGATTTCCCATCCTTACTTTCGGGACGTCCTTGGGTAGCAAGCATTCGTGTTTGGCTCGGCCCGTAAATATCAGCATCAAGGACACCGACGTTGGATCCCTCTTGCTGTAAAGCGAGCGCCAAGTTCGCAGTCGTAGTGGACTTTCCAACACCGCCTTTGCCAGATGCGACGGCGATAATATTTTTAACTTCCTTCAACGGCTTAGTACCCTTCTGAACCTCTCTAGAGAGAATTTTAGAGGATACTTCTATAGTGATTGAACCAATACTTAATTCTTTCAGTAGCAGCTCTATGCGATTTTTCAGGCTAATCGCGTATCTTTTGATAGGGAATCCAACCTCGATTTTTACGACTACACTATCATTATCAATGTCTATCGTAGAAAGCGCTCCCGCACTAATTAGATCAGTTCCGAGATACGGGTCAGTGTCTTGTCTCAATTTTTCTTCTATTTTTGTTTTAAGATTTTCCATGTGCATATTCTATGGGAAAGAGGATACATTTTACACTAATAGCGGTAATGGTTCGCGCCTACTATAATTGCGGGATGACATAGTGGTACATCAAGTTTTAAGGTGCGATTTTTTATCATGAACAGCGAGCAGAGAAATATTTTAGTCACGAGCGCGTTACCCTACGCTAACGGACCTATTCATATAGGCCACTTAGTTGAGTATATTCAATGCGACATTTGGGTTCGCTTTCAGAAAATGTGTGGTAATCAGTGTATTTTTGTTTGTGCGGACGATGCGCATGGCACCCCGATCATGCTTAAAGCAGAGCAGGAAGGCTTACGCCCAGAAGATCTTGTCAGCGTGGTGAGTGAAGAACACCAGCGCGATTTCTTGAAATTTGGAGTTTGCTTTGATAACTACCATTCGACCCACTCGGAGGAAAATCGACAGATATCATGCGAAATATATACCAAATTAGTCGCAGGAGGCTATGTGTCGCGTAAGACAATAGAACAGGCATACGACTCCAGTAAGAAGATGTTTTTACCCGATCGTTTTGTGAAAGGTTCCTGTCCTAAATGTGGCGAGCCCGACCAATATGGCGATAGTTGTGAGAATTGCGGTGCCACGTATTCTCCCACTGATTTGATCGACCCTATTTCGGCGCTGTCGGGGGAACCTCCGGAAGTTAGAACTTCAGAACACATCTTTTTCGAACTAGGACAGTTTGAGAACGTGTTGAAAGAGTGGCTAAAACAAACTGATTTGCATCCTGGAGTTGTTAAAAAGCTGGATGATTGGTTTGAGAGTGGGTTACAGAATTGGGATATCTCACGCGATGAGCCATACTTCGGATTCGAAATTCCTGGAGAAAAAGGTAAATATTTTTATGTATGGCTTGATGCGCCAGTAGGCTATCTAGCGAGTTTTAAAAACTTTTGTGACCGCTCTGATGTAGATTTTAATACTTTTCTTAACAAGGAGTCTGATGCGGAGTTTTATCATTTCATTGGTAAAGACATAATGTATTTCCATACTTTGTTTTGGCCTGCGATGCTTGAAGGAGCAGGATATCGTTTGCCTACAAATGTTTTTGTCCATGGTTTTCTCACAGTTAATGGACAAAAAATGTCTAAATCGAGGGGTAGTTTTGTAAAAGCAAGCACTTACCTGTCACATTTAGAGCCTGCATATTTACGCTATTATTTTGCGGCGAAATTAGGTCCGGCGATTGAAGATATTGATCTAAGCTGGGAGGATTTTGAAGCGCGAGTCAACAGTGATTTAGTTGGTAAATTTGTTAATATTGGTAGCCGCTGTTCCAGCTTTATAGAGAAACGTTTTGACGGTATTTTATCTAATAAGGTGGATAGCCCTGAATTGTTGGAGACCTTTAAACTGGCTTCGGAAAATATAAGAGATCTTTATGAGTCGCGTGAGTTTGCAAAAGCGATGCGAGAAATCATGCTTCTGGCAGATTTAGCCAACCGTTATATTAATGATGAGAAACCATGGGTGATTGCAAAGGATCCGAATGGAGACGAACGGTTACATCAAGTAGCTACGATGGGCCTCGTGCTTTTTCGTATCATCGCAATTTATTTGAAACCTGTTATACCTAGTATAGTAAGTGAGATTGAAAAATTTTTTAATGAAGCTCCGTTTTGTTGGAATTCGACAATATTGTCGCTTGCTAATCGACGTGTAAATCGATTTGTTCCTCTAATACGCAGAGTTGAATCTGGAAACATAAAAGCTATGGTAGAAGAAGTAAAAAACGAAGATGATCAACCAACGCTCAGCGGAAGTAATTCCGTGGAGGGTATTGTGTCTATTGAAGATTTTTCAAAAGTAGAACTCCGTGTCGGATTGGTTGAAGAAGCCAGTCATGTGGATGGGGCGGATAAGTTGTTAAAACTTCATGTTGACCTAGGCGACGAAAAACGCCAAATTTTTGCCGGTATTAAACAGGCCTATTCTCCGGAGTCGCTAGTCGGAAAGTTAGTTGTAGTCGTCGCAAACCTAGCACCGAGGAAAATGCGTTTTGGTGTTTCCGAAGGTATGGTACTAGCGGCTGGATCAGGCGGGAACGACGTGTTTTTGGTTGAGCCCAGTGAGGGTGCTGAACCTGGTATGTTGATAAAATAGTCAAAAAAATTTTGTTTGGTGGGTGAATCAGTGGCAATTATCGAGGAAATTAATGATCTGCTCCCCCAGACTCAATGCAAGCTGTGTGGATATCAGAATTGTATGGGCTACGCTCAAGGAATTGTCGATGATGATGCCGCACTCGACCTTTGTCCGCCAGGAGGTGAGCCTACTCGGGTTAGCTTAGCTGCGAAAATGGGTATAACTCTCTCTAGTGAACGAGTGTTATTGCCTGTACCAAAAAGGTTCTTTGCGTTGATTGATGAGGGGAGCTGTATAGGTTGTACTAAGTGTTTAGCTGAGTGCCCGACAGACGCAATAATCGGTGCTAAGGCTCGAGTACATACAACTGTTGAAAAATGGTGCACTGGTTGTGGGCTGTGCGTTCCTGTTTGCCCGGTCGATTGTATAGAAATAAAAGATAAAAGCGATGTCGCTAAAAATTCCTTATCCTCAAAAACAGCGCGGCAACGTTACGAACGACATCTTCAAAGGTTAGAAAAAAAGTATGAAAATACTTTTGAGCAAACTTACGTCACCTTTGATCGCAGTTCGAAGGAAGAAATGCGATCAATTATTAAAGCTGCCGTTGCGAGAAAAAACACCAAAGAAGAGTCAGTGTATGAGCCTGGCACGTGATCTCTAGCGCTGGAGTTTGTGGAATTCCTTCGAATCTATAGGCAATAAAAAAATCTCGAGAAACACAGTCCTCGAGGGAGATAATGACCATGTTTGCAGAGACGAGAGATGAAACGAGAAATTTTTTCCACACTGTTTGGCGTAAAATGTCTACGCCTGAAGTCCTTACTCCCTTGGAGACCATAGTTGCTGATGTCATCAAAAAGCACCCTGAGTATCATGGAATTTTAGATCCCATAGTGAATGATCCATTAGATTCAAAGCAGTCGAATGACTTCACAAATATGGACAATCCTTTTTTGCACATGGGGCTACATATTGCACTTGTTGAGCAATTGCAGTCTGATAGGCCTAAGGGAGTTCGCAGGGTTTATTCACAAATAATTGAGAACTTGGTCGCCGCGGATGCAAGTAGTCTCCATGAGGCCGAGCATGCAATAATGCAATGCTTGTCGGACAGTCTTTGGTTGGCCAGTAGGAACGGTCAGGCACCCGATGAAAACGTTTATTTAGAAAATTTACAAAAACTCATCCCAAAAAGATAAGTTAACGCTCTAGCAGGTCTAATTTCCCTTTTTTACCTGCCCACTCTTCTGCGTCAGGTAGGGGCTCATCTGCCATCTCCGTAATGACAGGCCATTCTTTAGCAAGTTCAGCATTTAGCTCTAGAAATACATTTTCGTCATCTGTTAAGTCATCTTCAGACTTAATCGCTTCCACAGGACATTCAGGTTCACACAAGGTACAGTCTATGCATTCATCAGGATCGATGACCAAGAAATTGGGTCCTTCATGGAAGCAATCCACAGGACACACTTCTACACAGTCGGTGTGTTTGCATTTAATACAGTCTTCTACAACTACGAAAGTCATGGGTTATGGCCTATCTTGTTAACACTTGTGATATATATTATACATTTGAAAAAGCGTGTTTCCCAATATTTTATTTCCGTTCATTAATCTTTTTAAGCATGTAAAGCTTTTCGAGGGCTTCACGGGGCGTCAAAGAATCTGGATCGATCTCAGAAATTAGTTTATCCGACTCATTTTCACATTCTCGATCAGATGTGTCGTTAGAAAGGGAGGCGTTTTCTAAAGAGTTTAGTATAGCCGTAGCTCTCTCCAACGATTGATCAGGAATCCCTGCTTGCTTGGCTACCGATAAGCCGTAGCTTTTATTTGCTGATCCATCGGTTACCTGATGCAAGAATGTAATGTCATGATCTTGTACGATTGCTTCTAGTTTGACATTAGATATTTCAGGCACAGATTTCGCAAGTGAGGTTAGTTCGAAGAAGTGAGTAGAAAATAAAGTATAGGCCTTGATTCGAGATGCCAAGTATTCTGCGGAAGCACTTGCGATGGCTAATCCGTCATATGTACTGGTGCCGCGTCCAATTTCATCAATTAGTACCAGGCTATTTTTGGTTGCGTTATTCATGATATAGGCTAATTCTTTCATTTCTACCATAAACGTACTCTGTCCCGCGGCAAGATTATCGCTTGCACCGATCCGAGTATAAATTGCGTCGATTTCACCTATCAGCGCAGCTTTTGCAGGAACGAAAGAACCTATGTGTGCAATCAGCACTATCAGGGCGTTTTGTCGCATATAGGTTGATTTTCCGCCCATATTAGGACCGGTTATGATCAGTAGTTTTCTTTCCTTGCGCAGGTATAAATCATTCTTTACAAATTGTCGCTTTTGGTGCATCTCAACAGTGGGATGTCTTCCTTGCTCGATAGAAATTTTTTCAATCGAAGAAAGCTCGGGCCTGCACCATTGGAGAGTTTCGGCGCGTTCCGCGAACGTACTCAATACATCCAGAGTAGAAATGGAATTTGCCGTGGCAACCATTTTTTTGGTTTCGGAGGCTAATGACATCACTAATTCATTAAAAACTTGTTTCTCCCTCAGCAATGCCTTTTCTTTAGCATTTAGTATCTCCGTTTCAAACGCCTGCAGCTCCTCTGTAATATAACGTTCTGTCGCTTTTAGAGTTTGTCGTCGCTGAAAAGAGCTTGGCACTAAATCGCTGTGTAATCGACTCGTTTCGATGTAATATCCGTGTACTCTGTTAAATCCTACTTTTAGGCTAGGGATCCCTGTTGCCTTTTTTTCGCGCGTTTCAATCGAGAGTAGTCTCTCATTAGCGTCAGAGAGAGTTAATCGAAGTTTGTCTAGAGCTTCGTCAAAGCCATTTGCTATAACGGACTGTTCTTTAATGGTTAAAGGCGGATTTTCGACTAGGGCTTCAGATAATAATTTAATTACATGGGGGAACTCAGACGTATTAAAAATAATTTCATCTAATAAATTCGCGCATCCAAGTTTAAGGTGCTCTTTGACTGATGGTAATTTAGTGAGCGTTTTTCGAAGTGAGTTGAGCTCAGCTGGTTTGATAATGTTTATAGCGATTCTAGCAGCGGCTCGCTCTAAGTCTTTGATATCTTTTAAGTCATTTCTGAGTCCGCCAATATTGATTCTACCTATGAGAGCGCTGACAGCCTCGTGTCTTTCGGTTAATTGTCGACCTTGTTTTAATGGTTTGGTGAGCCATCTTTTTAGGAGTCGGTTACCCATAGGGGTTTTTGTGGTATTAATTAGTGAAAAAATTGATGTTGAATTATTTTTCAAATATGGGTTTGAAATTTCGAGATTCTCTCGACTTTTTTGGTCGATTCGAATCGAGCTCTCTACGCTATCGATTTTTATCGTTGTAACATGAGCCGGTCGAGCGCCCTGCATTTTGGTGCAATAGATCAGGATTAAGCTAGAGGCAATATTGATGGCATGTGCAGCTACTAAACCAAGGTTTTGAAATGCATCGTGGTCTAAACTAAACTGATCGCATAGTATTTTTTTATGAATCTTTGGCTCTTTTACGTAATCTTCTACAATTGTAATTAAATGAGACCATTTTTCGGGCAGCTCTATAATTGTACCGGCAGGTATTAATATTTCTGCGGGAGAAAGACGCTCAATTTCGTCGATAACAAGATCGATAGAAGAAAGAAACATTGCCTCAAGCTGATTTCCGCAGGCGTCTAAAAACGCAATGGCATAGCCCGTTGAACTGTAACCAATGGCTAGGATCAGAGTCTCGCTGGTTTCATCCATTAGTGCCGCGTCTAGGACAGTTCCCGGGGTTATGATGCGCGTCACTTTTCTCTCTAAGGGTTCTTTGGATTCTCCTGGGAGACTGATTTGTTCGCATATGGCAACGCTCTCTCCCATAGCAATAAGCCTAGCAAGGTAAGTATCCGCGGCATGTGCAGGTACTCCAGCCATCGGGATAGGCGCTCCGCCAGCTTTACCTCTTGCGGTTAGAGTGATGTTCAGTAGCTCGGCTGCCCGCTTTGCATCTTCAAAAAATAACTCGTAAAAGTCGCCCATTCTATAAAATAAGAGCATATCCAAGTGTTCTTGCTTGATCTTTAGGTATTGCCTGATCATGGGCGTGTGCTGGTTTAGGTCATTCATCCTAAGGAGAATTGTGACATCTTATGTGCCAATACTCCACGCTTTAGTCAGTCGTATTTTGCCTGAGGTATGTTCGAACGCTTCCTCAAAAAACTAAAGCGCAAATTGGCTCGGAGGTTTTTTCGTGAACCGTAAAATTGTACAATAGAGAAAGTATATTAAATTTTGACGAAAGAAATGCTTTCATTAGAATAATGTGGCGCTAAATGAAGTAAGTAAAGGGACGATTATGGCAGAAGGTAGTAATAAAGAAGAATTAGGGTTTGAGTCTGAAGTACAGCAGTTACTAGATTTAGTAATTAATTCTTTATACAGCAATAAGGAGATCTTTCTGAGAGAGCTTGTGTCGAACGCATCTGATGCGGTTGATAAGCTAAGATTTTCTGCGCTATCTGATGATGCTTTGTATGAAAGCGATCCAGACTTGAGCGTCATAATTGATTTTAATGAGAAAAAGAAAACTATTACCGTGAGCGATAACGGTATAGGGATGAATCGTGAAGATGTGATAGCGAATTTAGGCACTATAGCTAAGTCTGGAACTAGAGAATTCTTTGGCGCTCTTAGTGGAGATGAGACAAAAGACTCGCAATTAATAGGACAGTTCGGGGTGGGGTTTTACGCGGCTTTTATTGTAGCTGAAAAAGTGGTTGTGACCTCGCGTAAGGCCGGCGATAAGGTTTCAAAAGGAGTACGTTGGGAATCAGAAGGCAAGGGCGACTATTCAGTAGAAAGTATTGATAAAGTTAAAAGAGGAACCGATGTCGTCTTATATCTAAAAAAAGAAGCCAAGGAATTTGCTTCAAATAACAAGATTCGGGAGATATGTAAGAAATATTCCGATCATATAGCAGTGCCTATCCGTATGATGCCTATTTCAGGTGAAGGTGACCACGAGGTCATTAATGAGGCTACAGCTATTTGGAAGAAAGCTAAATCTGAAATTAGTGCTGACGATTACAAGGAGTTTTATCGACTTATTTCCAATGATTTTATGGAACCGCTCAAGTGGGTCCATTCACAAGTTGAGGGTAAGTTGGAATATACCACTTTGTTCTATATCCCGCAGATGGCCCCGTTTGACCTTTGGGATCGTGATTCCAAGCAAGGTATTAAGCTTTATGTACAGCGTGTCTTTATTATGGACGACGCAGAGGAGCTCCTGCCACGTTACCTCCGTTTTGTAAAAGGGGTAATTGATACAAATGATTTGCCGTTAAATGTGTCGCGTGAGCTATTACAAAAGGATAAAGCGCTTGAAAAAATCAGTCTTGCGTCCATCAAAAAGATATTAGGATTGGTTGAGCGTTTGAGTAAGACTGATGATTATCAGAAATTTTGGACTACGTTTGGTCGGGTGCTTAAGGAAGGAATCGTAGAAGATGAGCCTCATCGTGAACGAATATCCAAGCTTCTACGATTTTCGAGTACTGTTGAAGGCGGCGATGAGCCTACGGTAGGTTTTTCAGATTATGTTTCTAGAATGAAGGAAGACCAGACTGACATTTTTTATATTACCGCCGACAGTTTTGCGACCGCAAAAAATAGCCCGCATATAGAATATTTTTTGTCGAAAGGAATTGAGGTTCTCCTGTTACACGATCCGATCGACGAATGGGTTACTTCGCATTTAACCGAGTTTGATGGTAAAAAACTGAAATCCATTGTCCATGCTGATTTAGACGAAGAAAAAGATGGGGGTGCTGAGGAGGCAGAGGACAGTGAGGATGAAAAAGAGCATGGAGAATTTCTTGATAAGATGAAAACCTTATTATCAGATAAAGTTGCAGATGTCAGAGCTAGTAAGCGCCTGACATCATCTCCAGCCTGTTTGGTGTCTAGCGCAGCGTCTCCGAGCGCAAACATGGAGCGATTACTTCAAGCCGCCGGACAGCAAGTCCCAGAATCCAAGAGAATTTTAGAATTGAATATGGATCACCCTATTATTACGCTGATTCAAAAAGAGAAAAATGAAGATAAGATGAAATCTTGGTCAAATTACTTATTCGGGCAGTCAATTGTAGCGGAGGGAGGCAAGTTGGATGACCCAGCGGCTTTCATTCAAAATATTAATCAAACGCTCCTTGATACGGCGTAGCGACACTGAATGTTTTTGATCTTGTTAACTCAGCGGCTCTGCGCTTAGCTGCCGCTGATGTTTGTTTAGGTCACGGTATTGATAACGCTCAAGATGAGGCGCTTTTTCTAGTTTTACATGCCATCGGACTGTCTTATGATTCGCCGGACTTGGTCCTCAATGCCGAGCTGACTCTAGCTCAACTTAACGCGGTTGATCGGTTAATTACTGAGCGAATAGAGAGTCGGGTGCCGTCCGCATATTTAACCGGTTATACATGGTTTTGTGGATACAAATTTCGTACTGATGACCGAGTTTTGGTTCCCAGGTCGCCGTTAGCTGAGTTGATTGTTAAAAAATTTCAGCCTTGGTGGTCTGAGACTGAGAACCCCACTGCTTTAGAAATCGGTACGGGCGGGGGATGCATAGCAATTAGTATGGCCTTGAATTTAGAAAACTTAGACGTAGAAGCTACCGACATAAGTGCAGATGCTATAAAAGTAGCTCGGGAAAATGCTCTTCTACATTCTGTTGGGAGCCGAGTACGATTTTACCTAGCAGACTTATTCCCAGAGCAAAAACGTAAATATGATCTGATAATTTCGAATCCGCCTTATGTACCTTCCGCGCTGCATACTAGACTTCCCAAAGAGTATCAATATGAGCCTTTGAGTGCCCTAGTGAGCGGAGAGGATGGCATGGACTGTGTTCGTCGTATTCTTGAGCAAGCGGCGGATTACCTAGCTGATGGGGGCCTATTATTTATGGAAGTGGGAGAGATTTGGGAAGTCGTAGATAAGACATTTCCTAGCATAGACTTTACTTGGATAGATTTAGAATTCGGAGGTGAGGGCGTTCTTTTGGTATCGAGAGAACAGCTTTTATAAATTATTAGTCAAAATATTTTGGTTAAATAGTGTAGTAGCCTGATAGAATAGACACATGGCCGGAAATACATTTGGAAAATTGTTTAGCTTAACTACAGCGGGCGAAAGCCATGGTTTAGGTTACGTTGGAATTGTAGATGGTTGTCCGCCAGGAATGGCGCTGGACGAGTCTGACTTACAATTAGAGCTAGATAGAAGAAAGCCAGGTCAATCTCGTCACACTACCCAACGAAGAGAACCTGATCACGTTAAAATATTGTCAGGCCTTTTCGAGGGAAAAACGACAGGAACCCCGATAGGACTTTTAATAGAAAATGTGGACCAGAAATCGAAGGACTATCAAAAGATACAGGGTAAATTTCGTCCTGGTCACGCTGACTACACATACTGGCATAAATATGGGATTCGGGACCCGAGAGGAGGGGGGCGCTCTTCGGCACGAGAGACCTGCATGCGAGTGGCCGCCGGCGCCGTAGCTAAAAAGTATCTGACTACGTACTATGGTATTTCTATTTATGCGTATCTGTCGGCAATCGGGCCGTTAGAATTTGATTTTAAAGATAGATCCGCGATTTTTGAAAATGATTTTTTTTGCGCCGACCCTAATCGGATTGATGAGATAGATACCTATATGACAGCTCTACGAAAAGAGGGAGAGTCAATTGGCGCTCGTATAAACGTTGTCGCTTCTGGTGCTCCCATAGGCTGGGGCGAACCAGTTTTTGATCGCATAGATGCTGATATAGCTAGCGCAATGATGAGTATAAATGCAGTCAAAGGTATCGAAATTGGGGATGGCTTTGAATCGGCTCGACAAAAAGGTACCGAGCATCGAGACGAAATGGATGAGAATGGATTTCGAACTAATCATGCCGGAGGTGTGTTGGGAGGCATATCCACTGGGCAGGACCTCTTGGTTAGTATTGCACTGAAACCTACTTCGAGCATCAGGATAGAAGGTGACACATTAGATACAGAGGGAAAAGCTACTAAAGTGTCTACGGGTGGGCGTCACGATCCTTGTGTTGGCATTCGCGCGGTTCCTATTGCGGAAGCAATGATGGCTCTCGTCTTAATGGATCATTGCCTGAGGCAGCGGGCGCAAAATCCCGAACGAGACAACTATTTACTATCTACCTGAACTTTCTCGGACTTTCGATTTGTAGAGTTTTAGTTAATAGATCCTGAGGATGGCGGCGTCACCTTCGCCCTCAATATAGTCATCGAATTCATCACCCGGCGGGTTGCCGTCGTAAATTACATACTCTCTTTGTTGTCTCCATGCTTCCCTCACGAACGCATAGGGATCTAAGGCCGCTTGATCGACCATACGCGTGGCATCAAGTAAATTTGCTCTGGTATTAACTGCGCTGACAAGACTCGCAGGGATGGTAACTACAGCAGCTAGGTACGTGAGTGGATTTGTAAATACACCCATAACTGGAGAACCAATGTCTCTATAGGAGCTAGGTCCCATCAGAGGAATAGTTAAGTAAGCTCCTTCATCAGCGCCCCATCTTCCAAGAGTTTGTCCTAAATCTTCTTTCTTTTGAACTAATCCCATCGAGGTTGCAGGATCAAATAACCCGCCGATTCCAATAGTGCTATTGACAACAAACCGCCCGGTGCTTTTTGCAAAGTCCAGCCCTTTAGCTTGGAGAAGATCATTAGTCATTGTATTTAGTGAAGACACATTATCGAAGAAATTTGTAATTCCTTTTCTGACTACTTTGGGAGTTACCGCAACATACTTTTTGGCCACAGGTTCAACAAACGATTTATCTAACTTGTCATTAAACGCGTAGATTTTTCTATTCATCGATTCGTGCGGATCGCCATTGCTATTATTGGAGGTTGATGCACAGCCAGCCATCAGTAATAAACATAGACCTCCTAGTAATCCTTTAATAAGTCCATTATTTAGTGACATTCTACGCTGCTCCATCAAGTATTTTTTAATAAATATTACATTATTCTTAGGGTCATATACTACGACTTTTTATCTCATTTAGTCAGTTTATTGCAGATTCATGATTTTATCGTTTAGTTGACTGACCAAGCCCTTAAATCCATCTTTTTTTATCACGTAGGCGTATTCAGCCTGCTTGAGCGCTAAGTCTGACACTCCTTGCGCGATCACATTGATTATCTGCCATCTGTCATCTTTTCGCGTGAGCAAATATCGCATCGAGATAGAGTTGTCGTCGACACTGCCGTTCAAAGGAATTAAGCGTGTATCAACAATAGTCAATTTCTTTTTATCATTCACTCTTGTCACCAAAAATTTTTCACCGGAAAACTTTGAAAAATGATCCGCGTAAGTAGCTACACTAAGGCGTTGCAATGTATCCTGAAATACACTCCTCTGTTCGTTAGAGAGGGATCCCCACGAGTCACTAAGAATTATCCTAGCAATAGTCGGGAAGTCAAATGAGGCCTCTATTACCGGTTTCAGAGTTTCAATTCGTTTAGCGACGGAGGTTTTTTCTGGTAGCTGCATTGCGAGCAACAGTTCGGTATGCAGATTATTTACGGTATCTTCAGCCGATACGCTCTTTGGTGCTGCAAATGCAGTTTGCCATAAAGTCAGGGCTACAGTCAGTAAAAGCGAACAAATTAAATTCATAATAGGTATTATGTAATCGACTCGGCGATTTATACAATCCTTAATCTTTCCTCGGCATCATTTTTAAAGATTTCGATAGCTTCGCTCTTTCCATCGGGTACGTTCGCCGCGCCAACACCGGATGGCAGATGTCCATGTCATCGCAAGAAAAAGAGCACTTGCAAAAGGGAGGGTGAGTAACCAAAAAGCGGGTAAATTATAAAATTTCGTGACGGGAAAATATGTGATTGTCATGCAGATGAAGGTGGTAAAGGCCACTAGGCCGATATAGGTATCTGCACTAAAGATCTGTATGAGTGGAATAACGAAACATATCACCATTAGTACCGTACACAGCATAAGCAATGCTAATGAGTAGTTGAGTTGAGTATATGCTGTCCGAGCGACCATATTCCAAATACTTTTAAGACTAGTGCTGGGTCGAGTAGAGGAGACCAATGTACTGAGTCCTAACCAAGTTTTTCCGCCTTTTTCTTTTATACGTTTTGCTAAAGTACAGTCGTCTATGATTGCATGCCTGAGACTTGCAAACCCCCCAATTTCTCTGAGTTTTCTAGTTTTTATCAGGATACATCCACCGGCTGCCGCCGCCACACTGGAGGTCCCTTTGTTTGACAGTGCAAAAGGATAGATAAGTTTGAAAAAATAAATAAAAGGCGGCAGGAGTAATTTTTCCCAGAAGGATTTCACATGAAGTGTTGCCATGACGGAGACTAAATCGTAATCGTGCTCTTTTTGCTTTTGTAGTAACGCTGCTAATGCACCACATTCTAACTGGATGTCTGCGTCGAGTAGGAGTAAAAGTTCACTAGAAATATTTGGCAGCCCCTGTTGCAGGGCCCATAGTTTCCCTGTCCAGCCGTCTGGTGGATCTTCTCCATTTACTATTGACACGTTGCTTAGACCAAGTGTCTCAACGATTGCTGCTGTGCCGTCGCTACTTTGATCGTCAATGACTGTGATATTTTCTAAGTATCCCTGAGATACCAGAGCTCTTAGCGTCCGCTCGATATGCTGCGATTCGTTTCGTGCAGGAATAAGGCCAGACACGGTTTGATGTTGCTTATTTGACGTTAGGTTACTTACCAAGCATTCTTTTGTTGACCATGGCCTCCATGGCAACAAAAGTAAGATTAACCAAATTAAAGCTGATAAAAAAGTGAGTCCGACCATATTTTTTTAAGACCAGCAATCGGATTCATTGTCCGCTATAATTCACCTAAGCTAAACTACGCCACTCTTTTTTTGCTTGAACCCTTGTTAGGGGGGGTAAGTTTTTGAACAAGTTGCGGCTTATTTTCCGGCTCCTCATCGTAATAAAAAGGTACCTCTGGAGCCATCGATCCCTTCAGTTTCGGTCCCTTAAGAAATACTTTTAGTGCTTTCAACGGGTTTACGAAAGTATCGTCTACTGCAGTGGCCTCGTACCCTGAGTGAACCATACAATCGGCGCATTTAGGATTAACACCGGTACCGTACTTATTCCATTCGGTATCATTTATCAGTTCTTTAAATGTTTTCGCGTAGCCTTCTCCCACCAGCAGATAACAGGGCTTTTGCCAACCAAAAACATTGCGAGTAGGGTTGCCCCAAGGAGTGCAGTGATAGGTTTGATTCCCTGCCAGGAAGTCAAGATATAAAGTAGATTGGTTAAATCTCCACTTTTTACCTTTACCGACTTTAAATATATCTCTGAAAAGTTGCTTACTTCCCGTCTTTTTCAGAAAAACATCCTGCTTCGGAGCCCGCTCATATGAGTATCCGGGAGAAATCGTTACACCTTCAACCCCAAGTTCCATCATATTGTCCATGAATTGACCTACTTCGTCAGCAGTCTCGCCTTGAAACAGCGTACAGTTCACTGTGACTCTAAACCCTCGGCCTAACGCCTTTTTTATCACTGCGATACATTTATCGTAAACACCGGTTCTACAGACTGACGCATCGTGTCTTTCTCTGTCACCATCTAAATGAATCGAAAAGGTAAGATACTTTGAGGGCTCATACGAATCCATGTGTTTGTCCAATAGGATCGCATTAGTACAAAGGTATACAAACTTTTTACGCTCTATGTAGCCCTCCACAATTTGGCGCATTTCCTTATGGATTAAAGGCTCCCCACCGGCAATTGAAACCATCGGAGCTCCGCATTCATCTACGGCCTTCATGCAGTCTTCGTAACTTAGTCTTTTGTTAAGTATCTCAGAGGGATAATCTATCTTTCCGCAACCGGCGCATGCTAGATTACATCTGAAAAGCGGCTCTAGCATTAATACCAAGGGATATCTTTTGATTCTTTTTAATTTTTGTTCGAGTATGTATCTTCCCACGCGGTACTGCTGTATGAGTGGAACTGCCATGTTTTAGTCCTATCTATTTATGGAAACTGGTTGAATTTTAGCGACTTGCGTCAACTATCACGATTGATTGTCACATTACTGCAATAAGCTTTAAAAGTACAGCATTAGCTACTTATTTCTAGGGAGATGATACGTTAATTTTAGCGGAGTGATTTGCGCGGGAAATAAAATTACATACTTGACTTGCAACCCTGGGTGCGGCTCTCCATAATTCACGGGCTAGAGTTATCCCTTTAAAATTGAGATACTAAAAATAATATGACATCCGAAAAAATCTACCCTCTTCTGGACACTATCGCGAGCCCTTTCGACCTTAGGAAGTTGTCGGAGGAAAGTCTCCCACAAATCGCCGAGGAGGTGAGAGAGTTTTTGATAGACTGCATAAGTGGAGTGGGTGGTCATTTTGCGTCGGGTCTCGGCAGCGTGGAGCTCACGGTAGCGCTTCATTATCTTTATAACACTCCGGATGATCGGATTGTTTGGGATGTAGGTCATCAGGCTTATCCGCACAAGATACTAACCGGTCGTAAAGGTAAATTGCATACCATTCGACAGTCGGAAGGATTGTCACCTTTCCCCAAAAGAGAAGAAAGTGATTACGATACTTTTGGCGTGGGCCATTCGAGTACTTCAATAAGTGCGGCGCTAGGTATGGCGATCGCCGCCAAAATAAATAAAACGCGGCGTCGGTCTGTGGCGGTTATAGGAGATGGTGCCATGACTGCAGGTGTTGCGTTCGAGGCGTTAAATCATGCGGGTGATATTGAAGCCGACATGCTAGTCATTTTAAATGACAATGATATGTCGATCTCGCCAAATGTTGGCGCGTTATCAAATAGGTTTGCGAAAATCCTCTCCGGAAAGCTCTATTCGTCGGTCAGGGAGGGCAGTAAAAAGATGCTGTCTCAAATGCCTTCGATTTGGGAGTTGGCGAGACGGACTGAGGAGCATGTCAAGGGGCTTATTGTCCCAGGAACCTTGTTTGAGGAGTTTGGCTTCAACTATATCGGACCGATCGATGGCCATGATTTACCAACTTTGATTGCCACTCTAAAGAATATTCAAAAATTGTCGGGGCCTCAGTTCCTGCATGTAATCACGAAGAAAGGTAAAGGGTATCCGCGCGCTGAGGAAGATCCAGTTAAGTATCATGGGGTTAGTGCCTTTGATCCTGCGGTAGGCATACTTCGTTCGGCAGCCAAAAAGCGTCCGAATTATAGCGATATTTTTGGTGACTGGATTTGTGATATGGCGGCTAAGGATGACCTTTTGGTTGGGATTACACCAGCCATGAGAGAGGGCTCGGGTTTGGTTGAGTTTCAAAAATTATACCCAGAACGTTACTTTGATGTGGCGATCGCTGAACAGCACAGTGTTAACGTTGCGGCGGGAATGGCGTGCGATGGGTTAAAACCAGTTGTCGCGATTTATTCTACGTTTTTACAGCGCGGATATGATCAAGTAATTCACGACGTATGTAATCAAAATCTTCCAGTGTTATTCGCGTTAGATAGAGCAGGCCTGGTCGGGGCTGACGGCCCTACGCACAATGGAAGCTACGATTTAACTTTTTTAAGATGCTTACCCAATATGATGATCATGGCGCCCGCAGATGAAAACGAATGCCGCCAAATGTTATACACTGGCTTCCTTGGAGAGGGCCCCGCGGCGATTCGATACCCCAGAGGAACTGGACCTGGAGTAAATGTTGATGACGAAATGTATGAGCTGCCAATAGGTAAGGGCGCGGTGGTGTCAGATGGGCAAGAAGTGGCCATTTTATCTTTTGGTACGACACTTGAGATAGCTAAAGCTGTGGGTGATGATATCGGAGCAACAGTCGTAAATATGCGATTTGTGAAACCTATCGATGAGGAGTTAATTTTAGAAATTGCTAAAAGCCACCGCTTCATTTTCACCATCGAAGAAAATATGGTGGCAGGAGGAGCTGGCAGCGCGGTCAACGAAGTATTAGCAGAAAATAATGTAATAGTACGTGTCGCGAATTATGGGTTACCCGATCGACTAATACAACACGGATCACGAGATGACATGCTCGTGGACGCTGGCCTCACAGAGACAGCATTTGCGTCATTCATTCAAGGACGTATTGCAGCCGATTGAGTTAAGTTAGAGCTCTCTTCAACGCGCGCATTAATCGGTTGATATCTGTCTCGGAGATATCTCCCATCGGTGAAATTCTAAAGACTTCACTGGAAAATTTCCCTTGCCCCGCGTAAATAATAAAGCCAGAGCTTTTTAGTTCGTCATGTAGCTCCACGTATGTTTTTTTGGGAGGTAGTTTGAAACTAGCTAAAACACAAGAAGATTCCTCTCTATTAATCAACTCCTCTATACCGAGCCCGCTTAAGCAGCCCCTAATAGTGTTCATGCGATGTTGAAAAGTTGCGTTCCGTTGTCTCCAGCCACCGTGTTCAATAAACTCGTCAAGTGCCTCGTTTAGAGCGTAGAAGCATTGCACTGACTGAGTGAAAGGAGTTTCACCGCAATCTTGCTTGCTTAGATAAGTGGATAAATCCAGATAAACTGTTTTGGGAGGTCTAGCGGCGGCGAGAGCTGCCCGGTTGACCAATACAAAGGCAGCTCCGGGCACTCCGTGCAGACATTTATTAGCAGTAGCTGCGCACGCATCAAGATTCCATTTTTCGAACTCAATATTCTCGCCGCCGAAACTGCTAACGCCATCTAGCAAAATACGCACCTCATGACGCTTACATATTTTCCCGAGCTGCTCAAGTTTGTTCAGGCGACCGGTTGTTGTTTCATGATGTACTAACGCAATGTGAGAAAACTGTTTTTGTTCCAGTATCGTTTCCAATTTATCGCCTTCTATAGCGTCAAGCCAGTCGGAATTTAAAACATCGTATTTTATTCCGTGAGCATGCGCAATTTTAGTCATGCGTTCGCCATACACCCCATTTTCCACAATCAAAATACGCTGATTTTCGGGTACAAGACTAGCAATCATCGCTTCTACTGCCGCAGTACCTGAGCCGGTGAGTAGAACACTCGCCCAGGTCGTAGCATCGAGATTATAGATTGAGATAAGTTTTTTTCTGATGGACTCCTGTAATAAACTGAACTCAGGCTCACGGTGGCAAAGATCCTCCTTGCCGAGCGCGTCACGTACTCTCTTGGATAGCGATACCGGACCAGGATTTAGTAGGATTAATGGATTCATCTGAATTCTTATTTATTTATAAATTGTTACTGTCGGTTGAGGCAATAGTGCGCATGAAACGTTGTAAAACTTCCGCTGGCTTAATCGCCGGTCTGGGTAAGTTCTCTATTGTGCCCGCTCGAATCTTTACGTGCATAAAATGACATCCCTTTTCAGTTTCATTACCAAGAAAATCGTCTAAGTACTTAAGTGAGTCGCTGCGCCAGACATGTTGGTAACCGCATGCCAATGCTATCTCAGAAAAGCCAGTTGCTCTAGATACGGTTTGCTGACCACCTGTAGAGTCATGCGCTTCATTATCAAGCAGCACATGTTTCAGATTACTAGGAGAATAAGCACCAATTGTGGCTAAATTGCCCATGCGCATGAGTGCAGCCCCGTCTCCATCGATAATTACAACTTTTAAGTCCGGCCTAGCTAATGCTAAACCTAGAGCTAGCGATGAGGCGCACCCCATCGAGCCAACCATATACAGATGGTTCGCACGATCGTTAATAGCGTAAAGCTCTCGTCCTGTATAACCAGTAGTCGCGATAAGAACTGTTTTCTCATCATTGGTTGCCTGAACAAGTTTTTTTAATACCTCGTGTCGCGTTAGTAGATTTGCGTGACTAGGTTCTTCAATAAATCTTTGGTTTTTCGCTGCTATTGGTGCTGTCTGATCCTTTAACGTATACGGCGCCACAGATCCTTTTTCCATGATTAGAGCCTGTGGCAAACTACTTTCGTGCATGTTTGCCAACGCGGTTTCGATTGTTGTATTTATATTCTCTGACTTAGTTGGGAACCTAGCTACTGGAATACCAATAGTCTCAAATAATTTGCTCGTGATCTTACCCATAAGTTCATGCTGTGGTTCGTCAGTAAGATTGGGTGCCCCGCGATGAGTGCAAATTATGAGTAATGGTATTTTGAAGGTATAAGTCAGCGATGTTAGTGGACTAATTGCGTTCCCTAAACCTGAATTCTGCATTATAGCAACGGAGGAGACTCCTCCAATTGCAGCTCCAGCCGCGGTAGCAACCGCATCGCCTTCGTTAGCGGCAGAAATATATGTCAATGATCTTTCGTTAATCACATAGTTGATTAATGGTGTCAGAAATGAACATGGTACACCAGCATAAAAAGTAATATTTTTACTTTTCATTTCATCAATAAACTCTTTTGCGTCGATCACTTTATGACTCTTACTTGTGATTAGTCCCGGCAAAGGCGCTCGCCCTGTCAAGATCTGTTATTGAATTAACATCGATCCAGTGTCCGTGAATATATATGACGCGAATAGGATTTCCGTCACTCAATATCTGGTTGATAAGATGTCGAAGGCTTAATTCGTTAAAATTTTGCTTTTCCTTTAACTTTTTCAGCGCATTTGTCAGCCATTCGCGACCGATCCCTTTAACTCTCAACATACCAATCCACCTCCCATCGGCTTGCTTTTCATTGAGGGTATCGTCAGTGCTTAGGTGCTCTAGCAAAATATCTTGTCCCCATAGGGTCCTATCGTCTGAAGCGGAGCAATACGCCAGATCCGGCACTCCTGAGCCTTCGTCAGATTTACTTTGGGAATCAACAACTATTGTCATCTCTCTATCCGATTCGAGTAAACTCCTGAGAACATATCCCCTAAAAAGTAAGTCACCATAAATCACTACCATATCGTCACAAAAGCTAGCACTAGCGGTTAGCAATGAACTTAATTCACCACTGTTTGCATATTCATGATTGACTATTAAGTCGATTTTTTCTGTTGGGATCGTATCCGCTTTGTAACCCCCTACTATCGTCACAGCATCAACACCTTGTCTCTTACAACGCTCTACAAGTCTCGACAATAATGGTTTGCCATTTACGGGAATCATTGCTTTAGGTCGATCTTTAGTTAGTTCGTCTAGCCCTTGCCCTCGCGAAGCTGCAAGAATTATAGCCTTTGTTCCTTTTCTCGCACCAAGAAAATATTGTCTTTCAGCCTCAGCTAATTCCTGGGCACCTTGAAGTCTAAATATTTCTTTAACACTTGCTATATCATCTTCTACTTCTGTGAGATTTTCTTGCTCTTTGATCTTAAAAGCACATTCTTGCATCGCGGTAATAGCACTTCTTATCAGGTGGTTAGCCCAGATGATTAGGTTGACGTTAGCATCGCGGAAAACCTGCGTTGGAGTGCTGTAATACTTTGTGGGCACTATAACTAGCGGCGCCCGAGACGCCCACTCTTTAGTAAATTCAAGAATTTGATCTGGTCGCGACAAAGCGCTGTGGATTAAAATCGCGTCCGCGCCAGCCTTGTGATAGGCCTCTGCGCGACGAATCGCTTCTTTAGTTTCCCATCCCGCGATATAGGCCTCCACTCGCGCCACGATACAAAAATCAGGGTCTAGATGGGAGTCTTTACCAGCAGCTATTTTCCCACAAAACTCATCGACGTCTGCTAGTTCTTGCTTCTCACCATTTATGAAACTATTTTTTTTTGGAAATAATTTGTCTTCAATACAAACGCCCGCTACTCCGCGTTGTTCCAATTTACGCACTAGGCGTCTCATGTTATTGAAGTTACCGTACCCTGTATCTCCATCAAGCAATATCGGAACACTGGTTACATCTGCCATGAATTCTACCATGTCAACGATTTGCGTCCAGCTAGCTTCATTATTGTCCCTGACACCAAACTGAGCTGATAGAGCCAATCCACTAGCCCAAATACCATTGAACCCTGCCTCTTCCGCAATACGCGCGCTGATACCGTTGTGCGCTTCAATAATAAAGTCTAATTCTTGCGTTTTAAGGAGATTTTTTAATTTGGAGGTTTTAGACATCATCTTTGTTTTCACTCGGCCAGAATTCTAGGTAATATTTCAGTTTTCGCTCTCGTGACGTCTTCGGGATAATCAATTTCTATCCACGGCAAGTTGGTTATATCTTCTACGCCGATATTATAGCGTTCAATCGAAATAAGTTCTCTCAATGCTTCCTCGTGCGGCAGATGATGCTGGCCGTCACTCAACAGTTCAGAGATAATTGTCTCTAGTTTTCTGCACAGGTCAGTTGAAAATTTGAAAAAACCAACAGACTCGCCGATTTCATCGTAAGAGGTTCCTTTCGGTAGCTTTTTTCGAAATTCAACAATCTGTCGCTTTTTTAGACATATCTTTACGGGTTCGTCGCCTTCTATAAAATTTTTATCAATTAGAAAGCAGTTAGAAAACGGACTTTTAATAAGTCGTTTCAAAATAGCAGGGTGGTATAAAACATCTGCATCCATCAAGATGATTTCACTGCCACCCGTTAACACGGCTCTGGTTGTCCAAAGGCTAACTAACGAACCGAGTCGAAACAGTGGATTGAAATGGAAAGCTACGTTTGGTGCACGAATAGATTGGATAAAGCGGCGAATTTCATGGGACATATGTCCCAGACAAAGATGAATTTCTGAAATTCCCTCCGCATTTAGGTTTTTAAGATGGTTTTCTAAAAGAGTACTCCCACCGAATTCAAGGAGACATTTCACCGATGGATGTGAACTGCCAAGCCGAGAACCTACCCCCGCTGCTAAAATAATGGCTTTCATTGTTTTCGCCCAATTAGTCGTTTCCACAATTCCGCGAAACCGAAGTAGGCGATAGCATCTTTCATATCAGATACAAAGCGCAGATAAGGGGACATGTTTGTGGAGGTTACATATTCCATGGTAAGCGCCACACGTTTTTCATTTACGCCACTAGGGGTGACTCGGTGTCTTACTTTGTCACCGTTAAAAAACACAAGCTCGCCAGGCATCAATTTTATACTTTTCATAACAGTCTTAGCACCCTTTATCTTCGTGTAAAGTTCACACTCCAGTCTACAGGAAGAATTATCCTGCAGGCCGACTAACGCAGTGTATCTTGATTCGGAGTAGTACGAGGTATCGTAGTGGAATCCTATGTGATCTCCTTTTCGGGTATAGAGATACAAGGCATATGCATGTGCGTCATTAGGGGGACAAGTTAATAATTTTTTATCCGTGATTTGAGAAAAGAGGTTTAAGCTAGATTTTGAGAAATAGACTTCTTTAAATGGCGGCGCATGCTCTTCTAAGCGAAAGCGAGAAACACTACCCCCGCTTTTATGTTTTGGGAGGTAGCTCCTGTGGACGTAAGGTTCAACTTCCGGCAGTATTTCTAACAATTGATTTGTTATACTCGCGGGCAAGAAGTCTGGAATGCGAATGAACTCGTCTGCTTTGAGAAAATCATCTCGCAAAATTCGGCCGTCAAATTGATTAATATGGGACGCTATTTCGTTTTCTATTTTAGTTTTGGATAGTGATTCCATATCAGTATGATACTAAAATTTCTCGTTAATAGGTCTCTGTTGAGAGATCGTTGTTCGGCGAATTTGGTAGCAACTCGAATTTCGAGATTTTCCAAGGTTTAACGGTTATATCGATCAGGTTGGGGTAGTACAAAGAGAATCCATGTCTAAGAGCATAAAAGTGTTATTTCTGTTACTAGGTGTTGCATTGTTGCTTCTAGTCATACGAGAAACAGACATTGAGAAATTGTGGCAGCACGTTACTTCTGTCGGTTTCTCAGGTATTTGTTTAATACTAATCGTGTATTTTTTCTATTTTGGGTCCGACGTCTTAAGTTGGCAAGTAGTACTAATTAAGTCCAGATTAAGTTTCCGCTGGTTCCTCCGACTTTATGCAGCTCGAATGGTTGGCGAAGCTTATAATAACATCACTCCTACTGCCTCTCTGGGCGGGGAGCCAATAAAGGCATGGCTGATGAAGGCGAACTGGGGCGTTCCGCTCCGCGATTCTGCTTCGTCTTTAGTCATCACTAAGACCGCTAGTATGTTATCCCTGAGTATTTTTGGGGCGATCGGTATTTTCTTGATGCTAGGCGAGGCCGTGTTCACAGTCACAGAAAAGAATGCAGCTATAGCCAGTGTGGTTTTCGTGATTTTTTCCACGATTGTGTTTTTTTTGATGCAGTATTTCCGGTTTTCCTCTTCTATTACTAAAAAGTTAGGACGCTTTGAATTTGCTAAAAATCTTACTAGTTCGTTCGCGGCTGTGGAAGACATTGATGATCAGTTCGTATCGTTCTACCAACGACATTACGTACTAGCATTTTTTTCGTGCTTGGCTGCAATGTGTAGTTGGCTATTCGGTGTTTTGGAAATATATGTCATTCTTTATCTGATAGGCTTTCCTTTAAGTATCCAAGAAGTATTTATTGTTGAGAGTGTTGTCCAGTTGGTGAGAGTCGTTACATTCTTCATACCAGCGGGGCTCGGGACTCAAGAAGGTGCTTTTTTGTTCACAATAGGCGCTCTTACCGGTTTGCCGGCATTGGGGGTTGCGACGGCTTTGCTCAGACGTTTCAGAGATTTTATTTGGATTGCTGGTAGCTTAGTGCTTGCCTCATTTTATTCTATCAAACCATGGTCTTCGTCGATTAATTCTGTCGAAGACGGGTGATTCTAGTTGTAGCTATTTCGATACAAAGTCATCAAACCACTTTGTGGCGTCTTCTATTGCTGTGACTGCTGATCTGCTCTTGTAATTGAGTTCTCGTCGAGCTTTGTCCGAGCTAAAGTACATTTGATAGGCAGCCATTTTTAAGCCCTCCACAGTAGCTTGTGGGGCTGGTCCATTAGTTAACCAAGCCCAAAATTCAGAGATATAGGCTATTGGAAATATTAATTGCCTTGGTAAACAGATCCTCGGAGGTCTGCCGCCGCTAGCCTTAGCGACATAAAATAAGATCTCCTTTAGTGTTAAGTCCTCGCCACCGAGTATGTATCTTTCTCCCACAGCACCACGCTGAAACGCTAGTATGTGTCCAGTTGCTATGTCATCCACATGCGCAATATTCAATCCAGTATTCACGTAGGCAGGCATACGTCCATTTATTGCGTCTAAAATAATTCTGCCTGTGGGAGTCGGTTTTGCATCTCGAGGGCCAATGGGGGTCGAAGGATTTACAATAACGGCAGGCAAACCCTCGGTTCGGATTAATCGATCTACTTCTTTTTCGGCTAAAAATTTGGACCTCTTATAATGTCCAATCATGTCAGAAAGCTTCGATTGGGTGGATTCGTCCGATACTGCGCCATCCTTTGTCACGCCTATAGTAGCGACACTACTAGTGTAGACTACACGCTCAATACCACCCTCAAGCGCTCCTAACATGATATTTTTTGTTCCTAAAACATTGTTATCATATAAATCCTTGGAGCGGCGTGCCCATAGTCGGTAATCCGCCGCCACATGATATAGGTGATTGCAGCCGCGGAGTGCATTTTTTATTGATGAAGGATCTTGTATATCTCCCACGAATTTTTCCGCTTCAATATCTTGAATTGTGCTTGTGTTACTGCTCTTCCGAATTAGTAATTTAATTTCGGCACCAGTTTTTTGTAGTGCACGGGCGATCGAGTTTCCGAGGAAACCGGTAGCCCCGGTGATTAATGTCTTCATTATTACCAGCTGCCTCCTACTACACTTCGGTACTGTTTATAGACGATAATGGCGCCAACAGGGGCGCCGATTGTTGCAGCGTACAAGAACAGTTGCAGTCCTTCGCACATTGTTACTATCGGTAAAAGATATAGAACATCTTCCGCCTCAAGCCCCGCCAAACTTGGTTGTTTAGTACCAACCTTACCTATAGTGTCTTCAATTAGATAACGTAAATGGAAAATAAATGCCACCGAAAATCCTGCCAACATACCACCCAGTAGGTTAGACATTTGAACTGAGCTACTCAAGCCATATCCTATACTGACAAACAATAGTATCGTCACAATCCCGTCGGAAACTAGATCGAACAGATGCCCAAAACGAGTTGCTTTCTCGCCTATTCGGGCTAGTTCTCCATCCATGTGATCGATGAAGTTAGATAGCGCTATCATGAATGCAGCGGTGTTAATATGATCAGAAAAGGCAAATAGCCAACAACCCATAACACCAATTAGCAGGCGCAGTGATGTGAAGTGGTTTGGTTGAACTGCTGTCGAAGATGCGAAAGGTGTGACAAGCCAAGCTGCTAACCGAGCATCCCACGGTTTATTTCTCATAATTTGTTGTCCTGGGTCGCATAAAATATTCTAATAGATGGGGTAGAAGAATTAAGGAACAGATTAAATTAATAATCAGACCAATTGATAGCAGTACCCCCATACTAGCCGTCCCAGCATGTGGGGAAAACGCTAGATTACCGAAGCTCGCTCCTGTTGTCAGCGCACTCAAAAAAACAGCTTTAGCCGTGCCCGTTCTAAGAAAGTGTTCATCTTTTTGTTGCATACGCTTGTATCGATAAAGCACATGAAGCGTGCTGTCTACACTTATCCCGACTAGGAGAGGTAGTGCAATAATGTTCGCAAAATTGAACGATATGTCTAGTGCGACTAGAATCGCAACCGTGAAAACACATCCGATGACTAAAGGAGTCATAACGACTAACAGCTGTTTAAGATGTCTAGTTGATAGCCAAACTACAGCCGTTACAACGGCTATCGCGAATAAGAATGCCTGCGTAAACGAGGTTATCACTGCCTGGCTAGCCTCAGCATTTATGATCGGGACACCTGTCGCGTTTTGTCCGACGATTTCGCGAACCTTATTTATAAAGAGCACTATTTTTTCATTGGTATCTAAAATATTTTTCGGAATGATTTCGAGGCGATAACTACCGTCATTGCTTACCCAGCGTTCCTTCAATGTTTTAGGTAAAGATTGTAGGCTGATTTTCTCGGCTTCGGTCCCAGCATTAATCTGTGAAATCAGTGTGGGGAAATGACGCATAATATGTGAGTCTAATTGGCGGTAGAATTTTCTTTTCTCGTGATCATCAAGATTCATATTCGCTTGTTTTAACCTATTAAGCGTTTTAGAAAACGCAAGCGTCTGAAATGTTGGATTATCGATATCTTTAATTGTGTCCAAATTCCTACTGATATTTTTCTCTAAAAGGAGAGGGTCATTGTCGGGTGAGCCGATTTCGATATCACCGCCCAGTGACCACATCATATTTTCGATGATTTTTAATTTTTCATCTTGGTCATTCGGGATAAAATTTTGCAGTGTTCTGACTTCTTTAACCTCAGGTAACATCATCAACTCGGATGCCAGACTATGAGATTCTTGCTCGTTTTTAGCTATAAAATTAATTGAGTCTATAGCCACTATCCCGTCCAAAGAAAGGTCATTGAGTGTTGTAACCGACTCAGCTTCCGGATTGTTTAAATGGATTGGGTTTATATCAAATTCAGCTTGCTTTGCTATATTCAGTCCCCCAAGGAAAATTAAAGCTGAGACAATCAAAAATGATTTTCTTGAGAGAGCGAGTAGGGGTTTATTCTTTTTGTGGGTATTTTTTCGATATTTATGTAATGGTACTTTCGGAAAAATTGAGATCATTGCGGGTAAAATAGTAAAGCTGGATAAAAGTCCAACGATCATTCCGGCGCCCGCGATTAACCCTAACTCTGCAACGCCTTTGTAAGTCGTCGGAATAAAGGCTAAAAATCCTATGCTTGTCGTAAATGCGCAAAGAGATAATGGTGCAATATTGTGCGCCGTTGCTCTATCAAGTGCTTTCGCTTGGGGTTTTTTGATACTTTCTTCCACATATGTGGAGTAAAAATGGATTGCGAAGTCCGCAGCCAGTCCCACGTAGAGCACTGAGAAAGCGATGGAAATCATATTAAAACTTCCTATCGCTATTGCTGCGAAAGCAGAGGTATAAGTTAGGCCAAGGATAACTACAAACATTATTGAAAAAACTGCTGACGGCGATTTAAGTCCGATACTTAAAACCAGTAATATGGCAGTCAATGCTAAAATTCCTGCTTGGCCCGCACCCTGTATCACACTGTTTAATTCGTCATACCCAAGTGCTGCTTGGCCCGTTAGTCGCACATTAACGTTAGGCCATTTCTCAGCAGAGATGGAATCAGAGATGCCCCTTATACGATCGATTAACTTTGACCCAGGTAGCAATTCGTCAAACTTAAGGTCTGGTTGGATCGTAAACAGTACCCGATGATCATGCAGAACATCACGCTCACTATTTAACAAGCTCTGCCAAGACATCGGAGTATTAGCTCCAGACATGAAAGAATCCAAAGAATTAGTTAAAGAATCTACGAATGACCTACTTCCTTCAATATTTTGGTTGGTATTCTTGTTATGGATTAAATTAGTAATATCCAACAAACCTAAAACACTAGGATCTTGAGCAAGCATTCCAAGCAGAGCTTGAGATTGAGTAAGAGTGTCTGCTACAGCTACTAATTTATCTGGGGCTAGGTAGAGGAATTTATTTTGTCGAAAAAAATCTTCTGATTCAGGAAAGAAAATGTTCTCTGGATTGACGCCGAAGTTGACGATTTCTTTCCGAAAATAGGAGCTTGCTTCGAGGGTTAACTCGGCGGTTGGTCCTTCAACAACTACAATGATCGTGTCTGAAAAAAACGGAAATTTTTCTTTGTAGTTACTGTGAGCGATACGCCAATCAAGTTGGTCTGAAAGCATATTTTCTGTATTGGTATCAATTCGAGCATACTGGATCGTTATCCATGTACTTAATACAGAAGCAAGGATTGCTGTAACGACGACCAGGTATTTTTTACTGATACTAAATTGCACCAGACCAGAGAGACATTGATTGACGCAGTTTGAAATCACGCTTTTCGCCTATTTAATAAGCAAATCAGCACTGGAGCTGAGTGTTTTTAATGCTTTACGAAAATGAAACGATAGTTCGATTAGACTTTTTAGTTCCTTTGGTCTGTACGCTAACTGTTTTAGTACTTTGAACATTACTTGATTCCCTTGAGAGTCCATGCCGGCAAGCGCTGAAGATGGTATTTCAAAATTTCCGCTATCAACGATAGCTCTTATGGACAGAAAGCCGCAGCTGTTTTTTTTGGCTATTTTTGCTATAGCAATAGATTCCATGTCTACTGCATCGGCACTACTGGCATCGTGTAATTTTGATTTTTCTGCCGGTGAAATTATCGGTTTTTCGCTAGAGGTAATTCGGCCCAGAATTGGATTTAGCGGGTTTAGCTCATCAATAACTCGTTTTCCAAGATCACTAGTAAAATCCAGTGTTTGGTCAGAAATAGTTTCGACCTGCTGACTTATCAATAGCCTTCCTGGTTGTAGTGACTGATTTAGTCCTCCACCGACGCCCCAACTTATGAAAAAATCATGTCCCTCCGATAAAAGTTGCTTGGCGGCTTTTTCAGCATATTTCAAGCCTGGACTCGCCATACGCACAGTAAACGGAATTTCTCCTAACAATTGGCCAATTTTATTTTCCAGAGCTTTCGCTTCAGAGGCCATAGCCACAATGATTCCAATTTTCATTGTGCTCAAGTATCTTGTGAGTCTACAAGGTCGCTAATACTTCTAATTGGGACAGTCACCGGAGTGACGCGCAAACTTTTAGTTCCCAGTTTGAATAAAATATTTAAGTACTGGTTCGAGCGAGATAGAAAGCTCGTAGCTCCAATTGTCGCTGTGACCCAACGTCTCGAAATTTTTACCTCTGAGCCACTTTTAAAAGACGGATTCTTATTTATTTTTACAAGAGTGAGTATCGCCATTCCAAGTGCCCATAAACAAAATCGTCTTATCCCAGGTTGATTGCGCGGTAGCATTAGAGTGAATTTTAGAGCATTTTTCAAATGGCCGGCGGCTAGAGCGACTAGATCTTGTAATCCTAACTCGAATTGAGTCCCTTCTTCTCCTGGGATGACTTTACTTAATTCAACATTGTAGTTTAGAAAGGTTTGTTGTGGGAGCCAGCAAACCCCCCGTTCCTTGTCGGTCCAAATATCCTTTAGGATATTCGTCATCTGTAAGCCTTGCCCAAAAGAGACCGAAAGTTGGAGGAGGTAATTTTTTTTATCAGATAGCTCTGGGCAATAATCACAAAAAATGTGAGTTAACATTTCACCAACAACACCCGCTACGAAATAGCAATATTGGTCCATCTCATCTTGGTCGAGAAGTCCTTCTGAGGACTCGTGACCCTGGTACATCATCATGCCTTTTGCCATTTTAGTCACACACTTGATGATAGCGTCTTTCTGTTCAGGCTTAAGGTCGTGAGTAATTCTCGTGACCTTGTCAGTTGACTCGATAAGCTTGAGTTCATCTCGGGGTGTATCCACTGACAAGTTCTTTACTAAGGCTTCCGAAAAAAGCTGTGCGTCACCATCACTTGCTATTACCCGCACAAATTGACGTGACAGGTCGGACTTTATTTCTAGCGATAAGTCGGGGTCATCCTCGATCGTATCTTGTATGCGGCAAAGTAGATATGCGTTACCGACAGCACGCTCTAATATTGGTGGTAGTTGTGGAATAGTGAGGGCGAAAGTTCTCGAGACACCAAATAGAATGTCCTTTTGAAAGTACTCATCTTCTAGAGTTGGTGCGTTGACCATTTAGACTTAATCGCCTTCGTTAAATAAAGGTCTTATTTTACACATATCAAACCTGCAATTCGCTAATAAAATAAAAATTATGTGCGAAAAATCGTTTAATTGTGTTTTTTTGAGTGTTTAGCTTTGCCACCAATTCGCATTAACCATTCAGTCTTGTAGCTTTTTATGTTGCGGTGCAATACAATGCGTTTATCACGGTGCAATCTGCTTAAGCCAACCTTCCGTTTATCCGCTTGCCGTAGCGCGGTCCATAGAACCAAATTGAACAATCAGAAAAATGCAAATATTTGACGGCGTAATGCCACCCTTATGCGAAGCGTTATCGAAACGTGAATATTCTACCTTAACCCCTGTGCAAGAATCTGTATTGGATCCTAGTTTGTTAAATTCAGACCTACTTGTGTCCTCCCAGACTGGCTCTGGGAAGACTGTAGCATTTGGCCTCGCGATAGCACCGACTATCTTGGGTGAAAAAGAGGTTTTTGAATTAAGTGGCCCGCCGGTTGCAATTGTTATCGCGCCGACGCGAGAATTGGCCTTACAGGTGAAAACTGAATTATCTTGGCTATATAAACTTACCAAAGCTTCTATCGTATCATGCGTGGGGGGCATGGATATGCGCGCCGAACAAAGGGCACTTAGAGGCAATGCCCATATCGTAGTTGGTACACCCGGCCGTTTGAAAGATCACATCGAGAGAGGATCTTTGAAATTGCAGCATGTTAAGGGGGTAGTATTGGACGAAGCCGATGAAATGCTCGACATGGGTTTTCGAGATGACTTGGAATTTATTCTAGACACTACGCCTGTCGAAAGACGGACACTCATGTTCTCGGCAACTGTACCCAAGCCAATAGTATCTCTCGCGAAGCGCTATCAACGTGATGCTGTTCGGATAAGTACCAAGGGGGAGGGTAAGCAGCATGCAGACATAGACTATTTTGCTTATTCTGTCACTGCAAAAAATAGAGAGGCTGCCATAGCAAATGTATTGCGCTATTACGACGCTAAGAATGCGCTAGTATTTTGTGGCACCCGGGTGGCTGTCAATGATATGACGTCGCGATTCAATTCTAGGGGCTTCTCAGTGGTTGCATTATCTGGAGAATTGAGCCAAAAGGAGCGAACGAATGCATTGCAGGCACTCCGGAATGGTAATGCTCGGATTTGCATCGCCACTGACGTCGCCGCGCGAGGTTTGGACTTGCCGAATCTAGAGCTCGTAGTGCATGCTGATATACCTCGCAGCAGTCAGATTCTACTTCACAGGAGTGGCCGCACAGGTCGTGCAGGTCGCAGAGGCGTCACAGCACTTATGGTGACAAAAAATGCTCGGAGGAGGACCGAGACACTTTTCCAGCATGCTAAAATCAAAGCAAAATGGCTTGAGCCACCTACTCAAGAACAAATTTTATCGCGCGACAATGAACGTATTATTGATCACCAGCTTCTCTTAGAAGAGGTGCGGCAAGAAGACTTAAGTGTTGTACAACGTATATTGGAGGCACACAGTGCCGAGAAAATAGCTGCTGCGTTTGTTCGGTCATGCCGAATCGGAGAGGTTATTCCTTCAGATAATGCTTTTGAGGAAGTTGATCAGCCTTCTCGCCACATGGGACGTGTCAGGGGTGATAACAGTAAACACATCCGTCAGGAAGGGTCATGGTTTGTTTTATCTTCTGGCCGTAAAGATGGGGTCGAAGCCCGGTGGCTTCTGCCCATGTTATGCAGGGTTGGTAAATTAAATCACGGTGAAGTTGGGAAAATCCTGATAAGCAGTGATCAAACTAGGGTTGAGATTTCTAAAGAAGCCGAGAACCGATTTTTACAAGCGGTTGGTCCTGATTGCATGCTGGAGAAAGGTATAAAAATATCTCCCGCTAACAAGTCCGCGAGGGGACGTCCAAATTTTGAAGGATCGAGAGGCAAGAGGAGAGACAGTAAGAGGGTAGGGCGGTTAGAGGAATCCCGAGTAAATAGGCACCCAGAACGTGAAGCCAATATAGTAGAGTTGTCTGAGTATAAATCTGCAAGTTCAGACAAAATTAATTCTAAGAGCAAAAAGAAAAAATTGGCTGTAAAGCAGAAAAACTCAAAATCGCGTGGTGCACCTAGTCATAAAAAGCCTAGAACTACTTTTGAAAAGCGTAAAAGAAATTCGCCAAAGAGATAGCGATTTGGTCTTTTGGCAGACTCTCACAAGATAGAAATTTAGCTCACTCTTAAGACACGTTAAGTGAGTGAAACATATCGATCCAAATGGTGCTATCCGGCGTAAAGAAGTGTATGTTTAAAACAAACACAAGAAGGTTGAACTTATGAGAATACTGACTATCTTTCTAACTGTCTTTTTTAGTTATGTCCCTCAATCATGGGCTGAAAACTGTGCTGTCGAGATAAGTGGATCCGACTCCATGATGTTTGATGCGAAGGAAATTAGTGTGGGTAGTGCGTGCACTGATTTCACACTTACTTTGACCCATACGGGGGGACTTCCAGCAAACATCATGGGACATAATGTCGTTATAGTGAAAGAGGCTGATTTTAAGGGTGTAGTGGGGGCGATAAACATGAGTCATGGCGCCGCCGAGGGTTATCTGTCGCCGCAGTCACCCGTACTTGCGAAGACTGCCTTGATTGGTGGTGGCGAAACTACCAAAGTCACGGTTGATGCAAGTGTTTTCGAAAAAGGAGAATCGTATACATTTTTTTGCAGTTTCCCTGGGCATTACACAATGATGAAGGGCTCATTTTCTATTAATTAGGCAAACATTTTTGTGATCTCTGCTGCAGAGTTGCGATGTCTTTAAAACAACTAATTATGGTTTTTATATTTTTTGGGGACTACCGATTGTCGGTCCGAGATTTGTAATTCAGCTAGCTGTTCTGACTGAAACCGTGTAAGATGATTGGTGGTATAAATCGGGAGAAATTACTGCGATGTTTAAACTTACGATGGCGTCAGTCGGGTTTTTTGTTTTAGTGGGTACGGGTGTGAGTGCCGAAACCGAGACGGCATGTGAGAGGGTAGATGGAGCCATAAAAATTTATGAAATTGGCGAAAATCCGGTTAAAGATACTGAAGGCAATGCTGGAGATGCATGTAAAGAGCTCCCGGACAATTATAAGATAAATATTTTTCGTTTTGGCCTGTGTACGGCCTCTCCCTACAATGCTACTAACAATCTCGATAGCTGCTCTTTTCTTGTTAATTCCGATACAGGTGTATCGCATGAAATTGCTTATCCGGCCAAGGCGGACGTAACCACGAATAGTAAGATGGCAATAGGTTCTTACGACCACATGGTGTTGGTCTTGGAAAATAAACTGGGCATTAAACATACCGAGGAGTTTGATACTGCAATTTATGGGGCTACTGGTTCCGGAAAGAAATGCTGGACCATCGATAGCACAACCGCTTACGCGGGGCAGAGATCAGGAGTTTTACAAGCTAGCCCTAGTACTCCAGCGATGGATTGTGGTGACACCCCGGCGCCCGCATATTCGTATGAGATCTTTGACTCTATGGGCGAAGGTGGAGATAGTCCAGTTTTCAAAGCGGAAGATGGTGGCGGCTTTGAGGTAGCAGGTGGTACCATGCGCGCTAAGCTACTTAAATCTAACTTAACTACGGCTACCAATTTTGAGGATGCTGATCGCATGTTGGTCGCCATGCAGCTAAAAAGTTCCAAAACTATTAGTGAATCTACCACCGGATTTGAAATCAGGTTTAAGATGACTGATTCTGTTAGCGTTGACTTGGCTTATGATGAAGGGGCAGACCGACTTTATGCTGTAAAAAATGGTGCTGATCCGTTCCAAATAGATCTTATCGTGAAGTAAATAATATAGTTTTTTGGCTTTGTCTGGCCGATGAAGTTAGAAACTTTATTACCTTTAGGCAAAGTTGACCCCGGTCTTCGAGAGCCTGAAGTTGCGTTCGATCTGCAAACTATTAGCGGTGAAGCACTGAAAGTAGAATCGCTTGGTTATGACAACGTCATGTTTGAAGAGACGAAACACGATCCTTACATTGCAATGGCACTAGCTGCGAATGCTACTCAGACCGTTGGGATAGGTACTGCGGTAGCTATCGCGTTTCCTAGAAGCCCAGCAGTGACCGCAATGAGTGCGTGGACAATTCAAGCATTGTCGGGCGGACGTTTTACGTTAGGCCTCGGTACTCAGGTTCGCGCTCATATCGAGCGTCGCTTTGGGCTTAAATGGTCCGCGGCAGGCCCCTGGATCCGTGAATATGTTCTTGCGCTTAGGGAGATCTGGCGGGCCTGGCAGTGCTCTGAGCAACCTAATTTCTCAGGGGAGCATTATAATATTAACCTTTCTGTACCACTGTTTGATCCAGGGCCGATAGAATTTCCTGATATCCCGATACATCTTGCTGCTGTTAAACCTTTCATGTGCCAGGTTGCGGGAGAAGTAGCGGATGGTCTAAGACCACACCCAGTTTGTACTGCAGACTATATTCAGAAGGTGATGTGGCCTGCTGTTAGAAAGGGTGTAACACTTGGAAATCGGATTGATAAAGAGTTTTCGATGAGTATTAAGCCACTTATCGCTACTGCACGAGATGAGGAGCAGTTGCAGCAGAAAATTCGCGACATTAGAGCAAGAGTTGCATTTTATGCTTCAACTCCCGCGTATCGTAACGCTTTCGCTCATCATGGGTTAGGTGACTTAGCGGATAAGCTAAAGTTATTGTCGCGAGCGCAGAAGTGGGAAGAGATGCCTAAATTTATTTCTGACGAGATATTAAATCAGTATGCTTGTGTAGGAACTTACGATGAGATTACGGATATACTGGCAGACCGTTATAAGGATGTAGTCACTCACTGTGAATTTAGCATTCCGGTTTCGACTCCTGAAGACCACAGTATTTTAAAAAAAATGATTGCTGTTCTGCGAAACGATTAGGCATAAAACTGAGAGATTAATTTCAATTTTTTTGCTCTACTTAACTTCTTTATAGCAGCTTCTCTTTTCGCCGCGCTACTTTTGCTATGAAAATTTTCAGTATGCAGTAGGTCGAGTGGCGCCCTACCTCTGGTGTATTTAGCACCTTTGCCAGTTTGATGAGCTAGAAGGCGGTGTTCTAAGTTATTTGTGATTCCAGTGTATAAAGTTTGGTCCGAGCACTTCAAGATATAAAGTACCCAATTCGAATTACTGTCTACGCTTGCCATAAATAGTTTGAACTCTCTTTCAAAGGCTTACGATTTACGAACAGTGGAAAACAATGCTAATTCTTTAAGAGCCATCTTAAATAGGCTGTCTGGCAGAACTTCTAACGCCGCCAGACCGAGGGTAGCTTCTGATTGAGCTAGCTTTAAAGTATATCGAACAGCCCCCGTCGATTTAATGGCATCTTTGATTTCATGTAAGTGTTGTAAACCGCCCGAAATTATTGTTTCGCGAATAATGGTTGATTCTTGCTCAGTTCCATTCCACATTGCATACAAAAGCGGGAGAGTTGGCTTCCCTTCGGCTAAGTCGTCTCCGATGTTTTTCCCGAGGGTCTCTGACGAGGATTCGTAGTCGAGTGCGTCATCTATAAGCTGGAAAGCCGTTCCTATGTGTCGACCATACGCATTCATCGATAAGATTTTATCTTCACAATTCCCTGCTATTATCGCCCCTAAACCTGCGGCTGCCTCAAAAAGTTTAGCAGTCTTATGCTGGATCGTATTAAGGTATTGTTTCTCAGTTGTTTCTGGATCATTACAACTGAGTAGCTGCATGACCTCGCCCTCCGCAATGACGTTAGTAGCGTCTGCCAACACCTCGAGTACGAGATTATTTTCGAGAGCGACCATTAATTGGAACGCTTTGGAATAAAGGAAATCACCTACAAGCACACTGGCAGGGCTTCCCCATAAAATATTTGCTGTCTTGCGCCCGCGCCTCATTTTTGAATCATCAACAACATCATCGTGTAAAAGTGTTGCTGTATGTACCAGCTCTAAAATCGCCGCAATATCAATATGTTGACTACCCGCGTAGCCGCACGCTCTAGCACTTAACAGTGCGATAAGTGGGCGTATTCTTTTTCCACCGCTGGTAATTACGTATTGCGCAAGCTGATTGATAAAAGGTACATTGGATGATAATTTTGCGCTAATCAGACCGTCAACTTTCTTACTGTCGTTTGCTACTAGGTCCCTTAGTTTTTCGATTTTGTCTTCGATAAGATATGCTCGCTAGTTACTTTATTTGCTTTTCTGTTCCCTAGATTATGACTTTGCCAATTGAATTGGTAAAAAGCTATGCTAATTCTACAATTTTCCTTGTGTCCTATCCATGATTTACGTAAAATCTCGCCTTCGCCATGAAGTTAGTTACTTAAATTTTAATGGATATTGATGATTATGCATGCAGTTATTAAGACCGGGGGTAAACAGTATAAGGTTAGTCCTGGTGACAAACTTAATGTTGAGACGCTATCATTCGGATCCGGTGAGGACGTCGTTTTTGATGAAGTACTGTTAATAAATGATGGTTCGAACGTAGACGTTGGAGAGCCTTTATTGGCTGGGGCGAAAGTAACCGCAAAAGTAATCGAGCATGGGCGCGGTGACAAAATTAGAATTATAAAGTTCAAAAGACGCAAGCATTATAAACGTCAAATGGGACACAGACAAAATTATACTCGAGTGGAAATAACTGGCGTAGAGAAAGGGTAGAGATAGCATGGCACATAAAAAAGCAGGTGGAAGTACTCGCAATGGTCGCGACTCGGAATCGAAGCGGCTGGGCGTGAAAAGATTTGGCGGTGAACAAGTTGCGGCTGGGAATATCTTAGTGCGCCAAAGAGGAACCCATTTTCATCCGGGGAATAACGTAGGCTGTGGAAAAGATCATACATTGTTTGCTACGAGCGGTGGTCAGGTACTTTTTCAGAGAAAAGGCAGACTGAATCGAAGGGTAGTTAGTGTTGTAACTGAGTAGTCTCAATAATCGAGCTCACCGCATTTAAACCCCGCATCAGACGGGGTTTTTTGTATTTGATATGTTTTTAACACTAGAAATAGAAAAGAAGCGCCATGAAGTTTGTTGATGAGGCATACATCACCGTGCATGCGGGTAAAGGTGGGGATGGTTGTCTGAGTTTTAGACGGGAAAAATATATACCGTTTGGGGGCCCCGATGGTGGTGATGGCGGCGATGGTGGTAGTGTGTTCTTAGAGGTTGATCCTCGTCTAAACACGCTAGTGGACTTTCGGTATAAAAGGGTATTCAAAGCAGTCAGCGGAGATGGGGGAGCTGGGCGTCAACGTATTGGCAAAAGTGCGGAAGACTTAATTATCAAAGTGCCTAAAGGAACGTTGGTTTTTGTAAAGGATACTGACGAGTTGCTAGGTGATCTTGTACAAGTTGGAGATCGTCTATTAGTTGCCCAAGGCGGATTTCACGGATTAGGAAACACTAGATTTAAAAGCAGCGTTAATCGATCGCCTCGGCGGACTACGTCGGGGTCTCTGGGAGAAGTGAGGGACCTACGACTTGAACTGAAACTCCTCGCTGACGTTGGGTTAGTAGGGTTTCCTAACTCTGGAAAGTCTACCCTCATTAGCCGGGTTTCGGCGGCAAGACCAAAAGTAGCTGATTACCCGTTCACTACGCTATCGCCAAATTTAGGAGTGGTAAGTCTTAATCCTGAACAGAGTTTTGTTATGGCAGATATCCCTGGCATTATTGAGGGTGCATCCTCCGGCGCAGGTTTGGGGCTGCAATTTTTAAAACACCTCGAGCGTACGAGAATCTTCCTCCATTTAATAGACATTTCAGGTGCCGATCCTGAGCGAGAGCCAATAAAGGATTTTCAAACAATTCAAGCTGAATTAAAGCAGTATGGTGAAAAGGTCTCTAAGCAACAAAGGTGGATCATTTTGAATAAAGTCGACTTAGTCGATAATGCTATCCTCCAAATTTTTGAGGACCGCCTTAAAGCTGCTGGTTGGGATGGTAGAATCTACCGCACTTCAGGAGCGACTGGTGGAGGGTGTAAAGAATTGATGTACGATGTATACAATTGGCTAGCAGAACAGGAGCAGTCCCGCGCGTGATGGAAAAGGAGCATAGTTTGCGAAAGCGGTTAGGTGATTCTCGTAGGTGGGTCATCAAGATTGGGAGTGCGTTAAGTACCAATGAAGGGGTTGGCTTAAATCACTCAGCCATAGAGACATGGTCGCAACAGATTGTTACCTTAATGTCGGCCGGTCATCAAGTTGTTTTAGTAACGTCAGGATCTGTCGCGGAGGGAGCCATTCGGCTGGGATGGAGAGAACGTCCCCATTCGTTACCTCAGTTACAGGCCGCTGCTGCAATAGGACAAATGGGACTGGTTAGAGGGTGGGATCTGGCTTTTGAAAAAGCTGCCTTAAAAGCAGCCCAAGTTTTACTGACTCACGATGATCTATCTGATCGTACTCGATATTTGAATGCGCGTAGTACTCTTTCGACGCTATTAGAGCTAGGTGTGGTTCCGGTGATTAATGAAAACGATACTGTAGCCACAGCCGAGTTAAACTTAGGAGATAACGATACCTTGGCAGGTCTAGTTAGTAATTTAGTCGAGGCTGATCTCATGGTCATTCTGACAGATCAGTCTGGGATTATGACCGCTGACCCGCGGTTGCAAAGCGACGCAAAACTAGTTGAGTATGCGAACGTTGACGACCCCGAATTAGACGGTCGAGCCGGTTCTGGCGGTGCTTGGGGGCGCGGCGGAATGAGGACTAAGCTTAGGGCTGCTAGGCTGGCCGCTCGGTCTGCTACCTCTACAATTATTGCGGATGGACGAGTTGAGGATGTCTTGTTAAGTATCCACCAAGGCGTCGGTATAGGAACGTTATTGCATTCAAAACAAGAAAAAGTTGCGGCAAGAAAACAGTGGCTTGCAGGCTCGCTGCGTCCTTCAGGCAGCTTAATACTCGATGAGGGCGCTTGTAATGCATTAGTAAGGCAGGGGAAAAGTCTTCTAGGGATAGGGGTTTTGAACGCTCGCGGTGATTTTGGTCGGGGCGATTTGGTGCAGCTTTTTGACCCTAATGGACTCGAGATCGGGAGGGGCCTTGTGAATTATACGTCTTTAGAGTGCCGAAAAATAATAGGCGTTCCCTCGAGTGCAATCGAAGACATCTTAGGTTTTGCGCATGAGTCTGAATTGATACACCGAGACAACTTACTAGTCGAGAGTCTTAATTGACTGAATATCGCCCATTCAGCCTCTTACTACATATTTTTTATGCGGGCGTGAAGTCTCGATTTATGCCGAGCAGCCTTGTTCCCATGAATTATTTTGGTACCAGCCATCTTATCTATGACAGGCATCGCTAGTCGGTATGCGGCTTCAGCTGACGATTTGTCGCCAGATTCAATAGCCTTGATTACATTTTTAATACGTGTTCTTAGTAAGGATCTTTGCCCAGTATTACTTTGACGTCTTTTTTCAGATTGACGTGCGCGTTTTTTCGCTTGAGCTGTGTTAGCCAATTCAAATTTCTCCAAAAATCGTAAGTGAAGGCGCGAAACTATGCTGTTTTATGGAGGAATTGTCAATGGAAAATATGCTCCGCAACAATAATCCAAAAGGTATATTACTATATAAGGTATCAAACAGGATTATTTTTGCAGAAAAAATGGATGAGTAATAAACTTTTAAGACCGCTCGCTGTGATAGGAAATTTAACCTTTATCTCAAGGATATTGGGCTATATTCGTGATGTATTGTTCGCGACCATATTTGGTGCTGGTGTAACCGCAGATGCGTTTTTCATAGCGTTTAAGATACCAAATTTTTTTCGCCGGATATTTGCGGAGGGCGCCATGTCCCAAGCTTTCATTCCGGTATTAGCTGAATCCAGGAGAAATGACGAAAAATCTACTGCAGACTTAATTAGAGCGGTAAGTGGGGCTCTCGCAGTTACTGTTTTTGGTATTGTATTACTTGGGATTTTGTCTGCGCCATTCATCATATATGTGTTTGCGCCAGGTTTCGTGGCGACACCCGAAAAAGCAGCGCTCACCGCTGATTTGCTTAGAATAATGTTTCCTTATCTGGGCCTAATATCTATTTGTGCACTGACATGGGGAATAATGAATAGTTACAATAAATTTGCTGTGCCTGCGCTTTGTGCAGTGCTTTTTAACTTAGTGCTAATCTCAGCATTACTGCTCATGACTGACTATTTTGAGAAACCTATTATGGCATTAGCTGCAGCGGTTACACTGGGGGGACTGATGCAATTGGTGTTTTCGGTGTGGGGAATTAATCGGTTAGGATTTTCTTTGAGACCAAAATTAAATTGGAAGCATCCTGGCGTCACAAAAATCCTTCATCTAATGGCGCCGGCAGCACTTGCGGCGTCGATCGTGCAGGTTAATTTGATGATTGATCTAGCGATAGCATCATTTCTAGAGACGGGAAGTATTTCCTGGTTATATTACTCTAACAGGCTTGTAGAATTCCCTTTAGGCGTTTTCGGGGTTGCGCTGGCTACCGTCCTTCTTCCTAATTTATCAACCGCCGCTGCTGAGGGCGATGTGCGAAAGTTTTCTTCTACTATCGATTGGGCTTTAAGGTGGGCGACGATGCTCGGGCTTCCAGCGGTAGCTGGTTTGATAATATTATCTGACGAGATGATTTTAACATTGTTTGGCTATGGTGCGATTACAGAGAGAGATGTTTTAATGAGTAGTCATAGCCTATCTGCTTATTCTATGGGTTTATTCGCTTTCATTATGATTAAAATATTTGGCCCTGGCTATTACGCGAGACAGGACATGCGAACACCTGTAAAATTCGGGTTAATAGCTATTGGGATTAATTTGGTTTTTAATTTATTGCTCGCAGGTCCCTTAGGGCACACTGGCCTAGCATTGGCTACTGCCGTGGCAGCAAATGCTAATGCTTTAATGTTGTGGCGCGGATTACGCAAAGAAAACATATATGCGCCCACTGAGGGCTGGTTATACTTTTTGATAAGAATTTTTATTGCCGTCTTGGCTATGGTGGGCTTTTTAATTTATGTAGCGTCACCATTATCTGCTTGGATAGATTGGTCTTTTGGCTCTAGATTTTATCATCTTTTCTCATTTGTTTTAGGCAGCGGTTGTGTGTATTTTATGGCTTTACTATTCGTAGGAATGAGGAAGAAGCATGTTGGAAAATTTGGGTAAAATGAATGGTATTTACAACTTTTAATTGGGCGCTTAAGCCAACATGAAAATAATTCGCGGATTAAATAATATAAAAAGTGAACATTTTGGTTGCGTCGCGACGATCGGCAATTTCGACGGGGTGCATCTGGGGCACGCCGAAATTCTTAAAAGGTTGAAAATTAAATCACATCAACTGAATGTTCCCAGTGTAGTAATTGTGTTTGAACCACAACCGGCTGAATATTTCCGAAGGGGCAGAGTACCTGCGAGATTGTCTCGATTGACTGAAAAAGCACAATTAATAAGAGACAAAGAAATTGACTTCCTTTTGGTCCTTCGTTTTTCTAAAGAACTTTCTAGCTATACACCGGAGGAATTTGTCCAGAATATATTGGTTAGTAGGCTAGGCATAAAGGCACTCATTATCGGAGATGATTTTCGGTTTGGGTCTGGTAGGGGCGGAGATTTTAGTTTGCTTTCCTCTCTTGCAAATTTTCATAATTTTACAATTGAACAAACCCCGCCGTTTCTATTCATTGGGAAAAGAATTTCTAGCACCTATATTAGATATCTGCTCCGTCATGGCTATATGCGTGAGGCTGAACGGATGTTAGGTCACCGTTATTGTATAGAGGGTCATGTGGTACATGGTCATAAGCAAGGGCGAGAATGGGGATTCCCCACTGCGAATTTAAATTTGTATCGAGCTACTTGCCCAATTTCAGGAATCTTTTCAGCTCGAGTTCATGGTTTGAAGTCAACACCCCTGATGGGGGTTGCGTATGCTGGTTCTAGGCCGATTATTGATGATCCTCGTTATGTTTTAGAGGTGCACATGTTTGATTATGATGAGGATTGTTACGGAGCTAAAATCAGCGTGGAATTTTGCGACAGGATAAGAGACGATATGGAATTTCACTCCTTTTCAGCGATGGCTGATCAAATAAAGAGAGATTGTGAAATCGCGAGGAGGAAATTAACGTTTGACTACTCGTAATTACGATCTGATGAAATGGATCGGCTTTGCCGTAATTATCGCTTTTACTGATCAGATAACTAAGTATCTTGCCACTACTAATCTCGTATATGGATATCCCCATGCGCTTATCCCTGGTATAAATTTGACTTTGTTCCATAATACCGGAGCAGCGTTTAGCTTTTTAGCTGATCAAGGCGGTTGGCAACGATGGTTCTTTGCAATACTAGCAACAATGATTTCTGTCGGTTTGATAGTTTGGCTTAAACTTTTGTCTCATAAGGAAAAGGCAACTCGAATAGCGATTTGTTTAATTCTAGGCGGCGCAATTGGGAATTTGTTCGATAGACTAACATGGGGCTATGTAATTGATTTTATTCAATTATATTATTCTAGTTGGTACTGGCCTATATTTAATGTCGCTGATGCTTCCATTACAATCGGGGCCGTATTATTGATCTTCGCAGGCAGGCATTTTGAGAAAGCGGTCTAAAATGACGGGAAAAAGCCTAATTTAATGAGTAGAATAATAGAGTATAATCTTCATTTAATTATTAGGAACAGCTTTTAGACATGCAAATTCATCTCGCTAATCCTCGTGGCTTTTGTGCTGGCGTTGACCGAGCCATTGGTATTGTAGAACACGCGTTGGACCTTTTTGGTGCTCCAGTTTACGTTCGCCATGAGGTTGTACATAACAAGTATGTTGTAGATGGTCTTAGAAAAAAAGGTGCTATTTTTGTTGAAGAATTAGATGAAGTTCCGGACGATGCTACTGTGATTTTTAGCGCTCATGGGGTAGCGAAGGCTGTGAGAGAAGAAGCAGCGCGTAGAAAACTTAGAGTGTTTGATGCCATTTGTCCTTTAGTCACAAAAGTCCATATGGAGGTGGGGCTTTATCAGAAAGAGGGAAGAGAATGTATATTGATTGGTCATGCTGGACATCCTGAAGTAGAGGGCACTCTTGGACAGTATAAAAAATCAGAAAGCGGAGCTGGTGGAATGTATCTGGTGGAGTCTGTTCAAGATGTTTGGAACTTAGTGGTGAAGCAGCCTAATTTTTTGGCGTTTGTAACACAAACCACTTTATCGATGGATGATACCGCCGTGGTGATAGACGCTCTACGAGAAAGATTCCCGAACATTTCTGGTCCCAAAAAAGAAGATATTTGTTACGCTACCCAGAATAGGCAGGATGGTGTAAAGAACATGGTGAGCCACTGCGATTTGATCTTGGTCGTGGGCTCGCAAACCAGTTCTAACTCCATGCGTTTGAAAGAAATTGCCGAGAAAAAAGGTATTGCAGCTTATTTGATCGATAGTGCTGACGAAATCGTACCGGAGTGGCTTGAAGGGAAAAATGCTGTAGGAGTTACCGCCGGGGCTTCGGCACCGGAAATTTTAGTTGAGCAAGTAATACAAACTCTGCGAGATAGAGGTGGTTTAAAGGTGACTGAGGTGCCTGGGATTGAGGAAAAAGTAGTTTTTAGTATGCCACGAGAGCTAGTAATTGCCGGGAAGTCAAAAATCGCCTGAGAATTAGTTTTTGAAATCAGTAAATGCTAATTATTCGCATTTATGCTAGACACAGTCTAAATGTTGGATATACTTGTTGGTTATGAAAACTTCCAATGTCATTCCTCCGGTTGCCAAAAGCGACATCCCTAATGTTTTGCGAGGAGCCGGTATATCTATTACCCCGCAACGCGTCGAGATTGCTAATATTCTTTTATCTAAAACCCAACATTTGTCAGCCGACCATATTAGGAAAACGCTAAAAAGCAACAATATGAACGTGTCTAAGGCTACTGTATACAATACACTAGGACTTTTTGTCGCACGGGGCGTGGTCCGAGAGTTGATCGTAGACGGCGTATGTAGTTTCTATGATTCGAATACTGAGCCGCACCACCACTTTTACGATACCGATAAGTCCGAGTTAATTGATTTCTCTGCGAATGATACACAAATCAAAAATCTTCCCGAATTACCTCCCGGAACTGAAATGGACAGTGTTGATTTGGTGGTTCGCCTGCGTCGTCGATAGCGTTATTAAAAGAAATACTTGCCCTTAGACTCTTTAGCCGGAGTAGCTCAGTCGGTAGAGCAGTTCACTCGTAATGAAAAGGTCGGGGGGTTCGATCCCTCTCTTCGGCACCAAAGAAAGTCCTTTGCGACACCAGGCCGTGCTACTTTCTGTCTGGACTGGATAGCGTCTCAAAAGTCCGTCATCAATTTAAAGTTGCTTCAATAAGTGTTTGACGTTAACAATACTACTGGCAAATTGGCGCTTGGTATTTAAACTTTCTAGACTGTTCCGTATTGGAAAGACAGATGACAGATATAACGCTTTATACCGCTCCTACGGCGAATGGCTTTAAGATATCGGTTGCCCTCGAGGAGATGGCAATTTCTTATTCGGTTCGTCACCTTGACTTTCAGAAGAATGAACATAAAACCCCTGAATATTTGGCGTTAAATCCGAATGGACGAATTCCTGTAATTGTTGATCATCAAAATAATGAATACGTATTGTCGGAGTCCGGCGCAATTCTTCTTTACTTAGCGGAGCGCAGTGGGATGTTATTTCCCGAGCCTCTTGAGGCAAGATACGAAGTAATGCAGTGGCTGATGTTTCAAATGAGCGGAGTTGGTCCGATGATGGGGCAAGCGATGTTCTTTCAGAGAATCGCTGCCCCAAAAGGTATAGTAGACGAATATGCGACTAAACGATACGTCGAGGAGTCACGCAGATTGCTATCTATAGTAAACGAGAGGTTGTCTGGAAGAGACTACTTGTGCGGGGACTACAGTATCGCTGACATAGCGATGTTCCCATGGGCAAGAGCCTACAGGTGGGGAAACATTGATATCGATGAGTTAGTGAACCTTAGAGAGTGGTTCGAGCGCATAGAAAGTCGAGATGCCGTACAAAGAGGGATCCGAGTTCCTACCGGGGAAATTCCCATTGCCTATAGCAGTGATAGTGATTTGTCGGAAGCTACTCGCCAAAATGCAAATAAGTACGATGCTTGAATCAACGCGCACGAGATGTGCTGGAATTTGTCTTTGATATCATTCTGGATATTAGTAGCATTAAGAATTAAATATTGAGGAAATGAAAAGTATGGAGCCTTCGTTAGACCTATTTCATATTATGAAAACAATGCGCCCGATGAGGCGCTTAAAACCCGATGATGTGCCAGATGATTTATTAGAGGAAGTTTTAGATGCGGCAGTCTGCGCCCCGAACAGCTTAAACTCCCAACCTTACAATTTTATTGTCGTTCGCGACAAGGTGACTAAGAGTCTTTTTGGCGAAAAATATGATCAGGCAATGCGTCAACGCTTTGCGAAGTATGTTCCCGAGTCGGGTGATAATTCGGCATTTGCGCGTAATTTCCGAACGGCGATGGCGTTTGGGAAACATCTGCCTGATGTCCCTGTGCTCTTGTTTGTTTGTGGCGAGCGAGACTGGCCTTTAGCGGTCGCCGATGAGGCCCGTATTGGACTGGCGCCTCCGTCCTATGGTTCAGTTTTCCCTTGTGTTCAAAATATTTTACTTGGTTGCCGAGCCAAAGGGCTAGGAGCGAGTCTAACAACTATGCACCAAGTATTTGAAGCTGAGCTGATTGATCTTTTAAGAATGCCAGACTCACATGGTATCGTCGCTGTTATACCGATTGGATATCCCAAAGGAAACTTTGGTCCTGTAACTAGAAAGCCCTCTAGTTCTATCACTTTTTTAGAGCGGTGGGGCTAGTTTAATACTATTATTTTATGCGCTTTTAAAACAATACTGTGGTCGATTAAGTTTGATACACTGCTATTGAGAGGCATTCGTTTCTAAGGAGAGTCTATTTGCGAATTGGTTTCTGTGTCCGAGGTTTCACCGGCATTCTGAAGATCTTGAGAGAACTGCTGCCCGAAGATGAAGTGTTCGAGTGTGATCAATCTGAGTTAGCAATGCTAGCGCCTACCGCAGACGTCCTTATACCAACAATATGCCCAATTCCGGCTTCAATTTTTGCTGGTGGAAGATTGAAATTAATACAACAATATGGAGTTGGTTTAGATAGTATTGATATCCAGACTGCGACAACGGTAGGTGTGCCCGTTTGTAATGTCCCAAGTGTCGGTACTGGAAATGCCGAGTCCGTCGCGGAACTGGCTATTGCACATCTTCTGATGCTATCCCGAGATATTCCCGATGCTGTTCGGCAATTTAAGCTTAAAAAAGTAGGCGCTCCTCTCGGTCGTTGTTTGTGGGGTAGCACCGTTTGTATCGTGGGTTACGGTGGCGTCGGAGAAGAAATAGCGAGACGTCTTCAGGGTTTTGGAGTTCGTATTGTAGCGGTTTCTAAAACTGGGCCTAACGGAAGTCGCGCGCGTGACTCAACCATCAGGATTGATTTACACGTTGATCAATCTTCATTGCTCGATGCTGTGGCAGAAGCTGATTTTGTGATAGTGGGTGCGCCTGCCACGACTGAAAATAGAGGCCTAGTTGGCTGGTCAGTTTTGTCTAGTATGAAATCTACTGCCTATATCGTTAACGTCGCTCGTGGTCCGGTAATAGATTACAAAGCCCTCAAAAAATCTCTAGAAGAGGGTAAAATTGCGGGCGCAGGGCTAGATGTTTTTTGGAATGAACCTTTCGATCCTCATGATCCGATTTTCAGGAAAAATGTGATTGCGACTCCGCATATTGGTGGCTCCACCGAGCGCAGCCTATTGGGTATCGGTCGCGCTGTCGCCTGCAATATCGACCGCCTTCGAAATGGTGAGACTCTTATGGACTGTGCGAATCCTGGTGCGATCAGTGGTGGAATTTGATTAGCTGTTTTGTATGTTCTTTGGCCATTAGTACTCAGTGAACAATCGTTCTTGAAACATGAGGAGTGGACTATTAAAGTTGACACCGTGCTGATACTCCACGTCTCGGTTATTAGTACATTGCGAGTGTCTGATTACGGAGAGCTATAGATGAGTGACTTAGATGATGGTGTACAACAAGAATTTGACGTAGTGGTTGTAGGCGCGGGCTTTGCTGGTATGTATATGCAACATCGGGTACAACAAAGAGGCTTGTCGGTAAGGTTGTACGAGGCTGGCAGCGGAGTGGGCGGTACTTGGTACTGGAATCGATATCCAGGAGCTAGAGTCGATGTTGAAAGCGTTGAGTATTCTTACTCATTTGATGAAGAACTTCAGCAAGAATGGTCGTGGTCTGAGCGATACGCGTCTCAGCCAGAATTGATAAAATATTGTAACCATGTTGCCGATCGTTTTGACCTTCGGAAAAACATGCAATTTGATACAAAAGTCGTTTCCGCACATTATGATGGAAAAATGCGGCGCTGGATAATAAAAACTAGCAAGCAGGATACAGTGAGTGCTAAATATTGCGTGCTTGCGACCGGGTTTCTTTCCAGTGGCAGTGTTCCAGATTTTAACGGGGTACAGGATTACCTAGGCAATAAGTACCTTACGTCAAAATGGCCTAAGGAAGAAGTTAATTTTGATGGGCAGCGAGTCGCCATAATTGGTACCGGCTCGTCGGCGGTGCAATCAATTCCGATTATAGCCGAGCAGGTCGAGCACCTTTATGTGTTTCAGAGAACGCCATCTTTTTCTATACCCGCTCGTAACGGCCCACTCGACCGAGAGTACGAAAAGCGGGTTAAAGCAAATTATCGTGATTGGAGGAAGCGACAGCGCGAGTCGAGAGGAGGGTTTATCTCAGTAAATTTCCAGCCTACGAAGGCCAACCCCAAGTCAGCTATGCAAGTCAGTGCGGAGGAGCGTCTCGCGGACTACGAAATGAGGTGGAAATCTGGTGGGTTATGTTTCTACTCGTCTTTTGCGGACTTATTTACAAATCAGGAAGCCAATGACACTCTGGCTGACTTCGTCCGTGAGAAAACCAAAGCACGCGTCAATGATCCGGAAACGGCCGAGTTATTGCTCCCGAAAGATTACCCCATAATGGGCAAGCGGCTCTGTGCGGATACGAATTATTTTGAAACTTATAACCGTGATAATGTAACGTTGGTCTCTATCAAAGATTCCCCTATCGAAAAGTTAACGACGGCAGGCCTACAAGTTAAAGGCCACGAGTATGAGGTCGATAGTATCATCTTTGCTACTGGGTTTGATGCGGTCACTGGAGCGATAAAAAACATAGAGGTTTGTGGGCGTGACGGTAAAATGCTGCAAGAACATTGGGAAGGGGCGCCACGGGCTTATTTAGGGTTAATGAGTAGCGGATTCCCAAATTTATTCTTTTTAGACGGTCCTTGTGCCAACGGAGCGTTAGTCAGTCCTATGTTATTGTCGGAATATCAGGTAGAGTGGGTAGACAAGTGTATCGATGATATAGGTGTGGCGGAATCTGCTAGTCTTGAACCTTCACTGATTGCCGAAGATGAATGGATGGAGCACATGAATGAGGTTGGTAAGGATAGTTTAATGCACCTAGCTAACAGTTGGTATATGGGGGCTAACATTCCGGGGAAACCGCGCGCCTTATTGTCCTATCTCGGTGGTTTAGAGACTTATCGTCAACAGTGTCAGGCTGGTCGAGAAAACAACTATGAGAGATTCATTAAAAATATCTAATTGAAAAAAGTAACTAGCTTTTGCGCAAATCTAGGCGTTTTGCTGTTCTGCAGAGAAATTAATTACGCTCCTATTTTCGACAGTATAGGCGATTTCTAAAGGCTGACAGCAGACCTCACAGTCTTCGGTATATTGTTGGGACGTCTCTGATAATTCTAGGATTACGGAGATTAGCTCCCCGCAGTAAGCGCAGTTAAAAAATTGCTCTTTTATCATAAAGCCACCTCTAAATTTGTTATAAAACCTGAATATCACTTGAAAAATAAGTAGGTACCCTAATGTATGTATGGGTAAGCGTCGCGTCTATTTTATGTCAGAGCGGCGCTAAATATAAAACGTATTGCTTCTTAAGGAGAATGTGTAATGAATACAATTGATTTTAGCCCCTTTTATAGAAACACTATCGGCTTTGATAGGTTTGTGTCCCTACTTGATAACACCCTGCATTCAGGAGCAAGGACACAAAGTTATCCACCATACAACATCGAGAGTATTGCCGACGACAAATATGCGATCACATTAGCTATCGCAGGATTTGAGGAAAAAGAACTTGAGATAGAAGTCGAAAATAGTGTGTTGACTGTGAGAGGAAAGAGGATGAAAGTAGAAAATACTTCTACTTTCCTGCATCAAGGAATAGCCAATCGGTCTTTTTGTCGGACATTTAGTCTGGCCGAATATGTGGAAGTGAGTTCGGCGAAACTGGCTAATGGTATTTTGACCATCAATTTGGTCAAGAATGTACCCGAGGCCATGCTGCCCAAGACCATTCCTATTCAGTCTGTCGCTCTTTGATAGAATAGTTTAAGTAGGGTGAGGAAACGGCAGCGAATCTAAGTAGCATTAATTCGCTGTCGCTCTTTCGATAACCTAAATGTAGTGAGGCAAGATCTCTTCACCAATTTTTCTAATATTGCGTTTAACCTCTTCAATAGGAAGCAAACCTTGATCTCCCTGCCAAACGAACCATTCAGGATTTCCTGCCTCAATTAATGCATCCATCTGTCTTCTAATATCAGAGTTTTTCCCCGCCAACGCCCAGCCTGCATCGATCATCCTATCGGCGGTGCATTCACTGACTGGCAGAGGTTGGTCTCCATATTTTTCATTATCGTTTTCATTTCTAAATCCTTCGGTGAATCCAAAATGGTGAAAGAAATTCTGAAAGGGATATAGGATTCCGTTTTTCATGGCTTTTTTGGCTAGATGGAGATCATTTGCCCCATATATGGTGCGTAGTACCCCCATCGATTGTCCCAGCTCCAGGTCACGACCCGCCTTAGCAGCTTCCGCTTTATGAGCTTCTGCAAAGTGTCGTACCTGCGCCGGATCGGCAGTAAATAAAGTTGGGATAATCGTCTCTCTGGCACACCATCGGACTGTTTCTTCGCTCATCGAAAATGCCTGAAATAGCAAAGGGTGCGGTTTTTGGAAAGGCTTAGGGACGATATCGATAGCTTGGATCATTCCTTTTTCGTCAAGCTCGCCGATCGCGCCCGCTTCCCTAGTCCACTCGTGTGCAGCCCATGGTGTTCCGGTTTCATAGGGGAACGGGTACTGGTAATGCTTTCCTTTAAAGCGGAAGGGCTCATCTTTCCAAGCGAGTTTTAATATTTGGAACACTTCTTCGAAGACTTCACGATTCCTCGCGTCTAACTCTCCCTGATTCGTGACAGTTGCACTGACGTGCACTTTTTGCGCCATTTGATTTAACCATCTAGACTGATAGCCACGCGCAAAGCCAACATGCGTTCGTCCTTTTGTAAGTTGGTCTAGCCAAGCAATTTCTAGCGCCAATCTTAGAGGATTCCATCCGGGGAGTACGTAACCTATCGGACCAACTTTCAGCGTTGAAGTATTATGGATCACGTGTTGTGTTAATACTGGAAGACTACCCATCTCCATGCCTTCCGTATGGAGGTGATGCTCAGGAAAAGCAACTCCGGTAAAGCCAAGATCTTCGACCATTCTAGAAATTTCAGTAACCTCAGAGATCATTTTTTGCCAACGATCTGTGTGATATGCGATCGGTTTTAGCGCTTTCCTCTCAGCATCGGTCGCCGGCAGAGCAGGCAAGAAAAAATACATAAACTTCACTATTTACTCTCCTTATAATTAGGTATGTGGGGTGTGAGTTCGATCAAGATTCCTCGTAGGCGATGGCCTCATCAGCTATTTGCCATATTTTATATCCCGCTGGTTCAGACTGTTCTTCGTATATGTGCCCCACTAGTCCAGCACATCTGGCTATAATATTAAAACCTCGGGCAATGGAGGGGGGCATGGACGCCTCTAAAAGCACTGCGCCGATGGTTGCGTTTACGTTGATTACGATATTCTTGCCACTGATTTCCTTTATTGCATCGCCTAGCAGGTACATTGCGTCTATATACTCGCCATTTGCACCATTTTCTTTTGCGATAGTTGCGAGGGCATCGACTCGTGGATCTCCATTAATATGAATAGGATGGCCGTAGCCCGGTAGGAATTTTTTAGCGTCATGATGCTCTTTTGCAATTTCTTTTGCCTTATTTTTACGTTCACTATCGGGTTGTTTTACGATATCTTGTAATAGAACCGCCGCTTGATCAGCAGTTCCGACAAACCGACTTCCAGCGCCTAAAAGGCCAGCGGCGACCGCCCCTTGCAGAGATTCGGGAGCACCTAAGTAGGTGACTCGACTTGCGATAGCTGAGGGAGTCATACCATGTTCCATAATACACACTAAAACTGCGTCTACGACCGCGCGTTGAAGAGAGGTGGGTTCCTTCCCTAAGAAATGAAAAATAATGAAATCGCTAAAGCACATTTTACCCATTAGGTCGTCACATAGGTTTCTGCCTCTAATTGTTATAGAGTCCACATCGCTAGTGCAAAGATGCGTGACAGGGTTTTCTTTTTTATACATAGTTTATCGCCTTCGTAGTAATGATGATGCTTATTAACAGTTATCAGGATCTGTAATCTGATTTAGTGTCATGTGGTACTCGAAATATTCAGGCTGATGGGCTGAGCGAGCGACTTCTATCAAACCACCTCGTTCATCAATAAAACGTCGCTCAATCGCCATAACTGCCGTACCTTGTTTGACGTTTAGATCTGAAGCTTCTTCTTCTGTTGCATACGCGACCGAAAAAGTTTGCTCTACTCTTGCAATTTCATGCAGGTATTCTTTTTGCATTATAGAAAATAAGGGGAGTGCACTTTTAGTCAATTTCGAAACAGCACTTTCAAAGTATCGCGGTACGTATATAGTAGAAGATGCGACAACTGTCCCATCAGACTTTTGTTGCCTTTTGGTCCGGATCTTCCACCACTTATATCCTTGTGGGCAGTTAAGCCAATGACTGAGACTTTCATTTAATAATACTAGGTTGGTTGTTAAAACGGTTCTTGACGTTGTTTTAGCGTATTGAACTAGACTTTGAAGTGTACTGAAGGTTGATTGATACAAGGGTTGCTTTGGCAATTTTTGAACTATCGTACCTTTACCTTGCTTGCTAATAACTAGCCCTCGTTCATATAGGGTTCTGAGAGCAACTCTAATAGTATGTCGGCTGCAATTGAAACGTTTTTGGAGGATCGCTTCTGTTGGCAACAACTCGCCTGGCGCAAACTTACCGCGCTTTAGGTCGGCTATTAGGTTCCTACTTATCTGCGCATGTTTTGGATTAGGTAACACGCCTCTTACTCCATTAGAGCGCATCTAGTGGCCTCCTTTCACTCTTGCAAATTCAAACTTGTACGTACAAACATATCGTTAAACTGATTGAAATACTAACTTTAATTGATAAATGAAAGATTCATACGTACAAATTTTTAAAATAAAGGTAATATACCATCAATGACTGTTTAGGTATTTGAGGGGCTTTAAGGAAGTGAAGAGATGGTGATAACTATAATGGTTTCACTCACTTTCATTTGAAGGCAACAATACTTATACTTCATCCACTTTTGTCAAATGCATGGTCGCGTAGCGACTATGAGACTGATAACCACGATATATCTCTGACTAGTTCTCGGGCTAAGTAACCGATATTTCTTATAGGAAAAAATATGAAGTTTAATGAACTAGGTCTGCAGGAGGCTCTTCTAAAGGCCACGCAGAATCGAGGTTATGAGCATGCGACCCCAATTCAGCGCGAGGCCATCCCCAAAATATTGCGTGGTAGAGATATTTTAGCCGGCGCACAAACCGGAACTGGTAAGACTGCGGCGTTCGCATTACCTATTCTACAACAGCTACTTGATCTCAGAGATACCTCTGATAGGGAAAAACTTAGGGTATTGGTGCTCACACCTACTCGCGAGCTCGCAGCACAAGTTAGAACAAGTTTTTGTGACTATGGTGCTAACTTACCTTTTCGAAGTACAGCAATATATGGCGGGGTAAACATTAACCCTCAGAAAAAGGATTTGAAGAAGGGACTGAGTATAGTAGTAGCGACCCCAGGTCGTCTGCTCGATCATTTGCAGCAGGGGACGATAGATTTAGATGACTTAAAAACGCTTGTTTTAGATGAAGCCGATCGAATGCTGGATATGGGTTTTATTCGAGATATTAAAAAAATAATAAAACTCGTGCCTAAGCGGCGGCAAAATTTATTATTTTCGGCAACTTACTCAGATGAAGTGCGTGATTTAGCAAATCAGTTACTAGATAATCCGATATTAATCGAGGTGTCGCCTCGCAATGAGCCTACAGAAAATGTCCGGCAAAGCGTATACTTTATTGATAAAGAGGACAAAAGATACCTTCTAGCCCGACTCATTAAAAATTCGAACTGGTATCAGGTATTAGTTTTCGCGCGAACTAAGTATGGAGCAGATCGTCTAGCAAAGCAGTTAACTAAGATGGGCGTTGTGGCTGAGGCTATTCACGGGAACAAATCGCAAAATGTGAGAACTCGAGTTTTACGTCGTTTCAAGGATGGGGATCTTCCAGTTTTGGTGGCAACAGATATAGCAGCCAGAGGGCTAGATATAGAAAGCTTACCGTACGTAGTAAATTACGAGCTGCCTAACGTTCCGGAAGATTATGTGCACCGTATTGGTCGAACAGGACGAGCCGGAGAGAAAGGCGAAGCAATTTCGTTAGTAGCGCCCGAGGATAAAAAGCTATTAAAAAATATTGAGAGAATGCTGAAAAAATCTTTGAACGTAATGCCGCTGCCTATTGATAGCGATCTAAATGGACGTCAATTTCATTCCGCGCGGGATAAAAGGGTGAAAAGTAGCCAGACGACGAGAGTAGGACAAAAGAGGCCTTTCACTAAAAACAGGTCAGGGAGAAAAAAGAAGAGCGCAGGAACTGTATAAAAGCCGATGATCACGTGGTGATTAAATCAGTTCGGGTTGTAAATGGGGAGGATGAAATTTTTACTGAAGGAGTAATTTTATGATTTTGACCATGCTACAAGCGAAAATCCACCGTGTACCAGTCACAGAATGTGATCTCAATTATAATGGCTCAATCTCTATTGACGGAGAATGGCTGGCTGAGGCAGGAATGTTACCAAATCAGCAGGTGGATGTGTTAAATATCAATAATGGCGCGAGATTTACCACTTATGTCATTGAAGCGCCACACCACTCGCAGATTATTGGGATTAATGGCGCAGCAGCTCGATTGGCGCAAATTGGCGATTTGGTGATCATCATTGCTTATGCGCAACTGTCAAGGGATGATGCCAGGCAACATGTTCCTAGCATCATCTGTCCTTTCGATTAGCGGTTATCAATTATAAAACCAGCGTTCCTATCAATACTTGGCCTACTACGACCAAAGTGAGGCAGGTTGACGCAGAAATTAATGTTCCGACAGCGGTTCGACTGGATCCTTGGTTATTACTATTTGTGTTAGTCATGGCAAATTCCTTATATTTAGATTTTGATGAAACTATTTTTTTAAACTGTAGCTTTATAATGCGCTGCAGCATTATTTAAATCTCCTACCGAAAAAATTGACGCTTGGATGTGTCGTTCGGTGTCACAAAGACAACGATTCTGCGTATTTTTTAAAGTAACTCTGTGTTGAGCCCGAGGCAGATCGTGTGCTTGCAATATCGATAGGACACAACCAGATAAAACCAATAAAATGAGTACATTTTTCAGTATTTCTTGACTAATTTTTGTGCTAAAAGTTATCATTTTAATTATCACTTCTGTTCGGATATTTTGTTGTTCGTAAGGTTTTATTAAATGTAGCATCAATAATTATTAACGCGCTTTTGTTCAATTGGCGTTACTATATTGCACCGCAATATAAATGGGTAGTGAGCCGTTTCGAAAAACAGCTTTTCCTTTTTCGCCTATTCATTGGTCCGAAATGGAACATGAAATGCACCCAAAATGAGATTATTTAGTAGCTGGAATCGGTTATGGGGTGTTTATCGGCAGTGCAAGGTGAAAAATGTGATTAAATTGATGTGATAGGCATCTGGTGTTGTTTCGGTTTAAAGGCAGCTGTAGTAACTTATGGGTTTCGATATACATGAATAGCATAGGAAACATATGAATACTTTTTTCAAAAGGGGCATCTAGCGGTGGGAATGCTCAACGGAGGAGTATGGCAAAAAGACGATATTTCAGACTTCAAACGGGATGGGAAAAATGTCCGGTTTAAATCAGGATTTGAAGAGAGGATTAGAAAAGATGGTATCAGTCGTTTCTCCCCAGAACTGGGCCGGTACATAGTTTATTGTAATTGGACATGCCCTTGGTCGCACCGGGTTTTGCTCGCACGACAGCTAAAGGGACTCTCGGATGCGATAGATTTGGTATTACTGGATCCAGTTATGGGACCTGAGTCGTGGTGGTTTGGGTCTTCGGGAGACTATTTTGACCCTGAGATCAAGGCGACGCACCTGCATCAACTTTATTCTAAGTCGGACTTAAAGTTTACTGGAAGAGTATCAATTCCAATTCTTTGGGATAGAGAATTAAAAACTATAGTGAATAACGATTCTGGTGCCATTGCTCGAATGCTAAATGATGAGTTTAATCACGTTGCTAAACGCCCTGAGGCTAATTATTGCCCATCTGAGATAAGGGCCGAGGTCGATGACTTGAACTCATATATAGGTGAGCGGGTCATGGATGGAGTATATCGTTGTTTGTTAGCTGCGAATCAGCAAGATTTTGATTATGCATTTGGGCAGCTGTTTAATGCGTTAGATTTTCTCGATCAAAAGCTTGATAGCTCTCGATACTTGCTAGGTTCAGACCCAACTGAGCCTGACTGGCGTCTTTTCGCCTGCCTTGTGCGCTTTGATACTATTTACTATGGACTTTATCGATGCAATTGGAAACGTATTGTCGACTACCGAAACCTATGGGACTACACGCGGGACCTTTTTCAATACGAGGATGCTCGAAAGACTGTCGATCTTGATGCAATGAAACGAGGTTATTACGGGATTGTGAGCCCAGGAAGCTTTATACCCCAAGGACCCGAGCTAGACTTTTTAGCACCTCATTGCCGAAATTTATAATGCAAATGATTATGGAGATTTTTATATTTTGTGATACGGCGTCTCGTCAATTTAGGAGTGGGCGATGTTAAATCAAGTGAGAAAAAGCGCCCTTCTGCCGGAGGAAAAGGCTGGGCAATGGGTAAAGTCTGGAATGACTATTGCGATTGGCGAGCCTGCTCCTATGGGTCTACTGCGATGGATCATCAGGAATAAGATTACGGATTTGACGGTGATCGGTAGCGGAATGGCATTAGATTATTTAATTGCTGGTGGCTGCGTGCGTAAGGTTGTTACCTACTACGCCGGATCGCCGGACACAGCTGTAATGCCGGCATTTCGATCGGAGGCCGAAAATGGTTCGCTCGAAGTATGGGAATGCGAAGAGGGCATACTGACTAGCGGTCTGGAAGCGGCCGGAAAGGGCCTGCCGTTTATGCCTTGGAGAGGGGGAGTTGGAACTTCGCTACCAGACATCAACGCCGATCTCAAAGTAATACGCGACCCGATAGGTGGCGAGGTTTTAATCGCAGTGCCGGCAATAGATATCGACATAACATTACTGCACGCATCAATTTCTGATTCTTATGGAAATGTGCAGCATTGTCGGGGCACCGGCTGGTTAGATATGTTTCTTTATCGTGCCGCCGATCGTGTAATTGTTCAGGTGGAGAAAATAGTGTCGAATGAAGAGATCCGATCTAAGCCATGGGAAACGACCATTTCGAACGCCGATGCTATCGTGCTATCACCATATGGAGCACATCCTTTTTACAGTCGAGGCTACTACGTTCAAGATCAAGAGTACATTCAAGCCTATTTAGAAGCGATCAAGGCTGCCTACAGTAAAGGTAGCAGGGATGACAAAGATGATTATTTCGAGACACATTGTAATCGATTTCAAAGCCATGCTGAGTATCTAGATGCGATAGGTATGGGACATTTAATATCGTTGAGTGAATATTAGTCAGAATGTCTTCCCCTGCGACCATCAAAGAACTAATGGCGGTAGTACTTTCGCGCGAGTTGGAAGATGGTGATCATTTGCAAGTAGGTGTGGCACTGCCTGTCCCTGAAGTGGCAGTCCGATTAGCGCACATTATGCATGGGCCGAACATGCAGTTAATTTTTCTTGGAGCTCGTATGAATGTGCATCATTTAGAATCGATTCCTCTACCCACTTTCGGTTGGGATAGTCGATCTGTTCGGTGGGCCGAGTCCTACAGTGATCGCGGCCATCGATTTGATCAGGTAAAAGCATGGCACAAAAGAGTGTTTTTTGTTGGCGGCCTTCAAGTGGACAAGTTTGGTAATATAAATTTGATAGGTATTGGCGATGATCCAAAAAAATTAAAGTTTCGTGGCCCTGCTTCGGTGGGTACTCCAACTTTAACAACTCATGTGGGACGCTATTACATAGTGCTAAATAATCACACCTCAAGAGTCCTTGTGTCTGAATGCGACTACGTGAGTGCTGTTGGCTGGCATGAGGGAGGTACCGATGCTAGGAAGAAACTTGGCATTCCAGGTGGGGGCCCCAAATTATGCGTTACACCCTTATGCGTGATGGACTTTACTGAAATTGAAAAGAGGATGCGACTGGTATCTTTGCATCCGGGAGTGACTCTAGATGAAGTAAAAGCAAATACGGGCTTTGAACTGGTAATACCGGATATAGTTCCTACCACTCTAGTTCCCACGGAAGACGAGCTGACTATTTTGCGCAGTAGAGTGGACCTCAGCGGGCTACTTCGCTCCCGATAAGTTAGCAAGCAATTTTTTTCTAGGTTAAATATAATTTAAGTGTAAACTATTAATGCTAAAAAAAAACAATTAGAAAGTTAGGAGCGTAGAAATTCAATGAGCAACAATGGCAATGGATCTTTAGTAGCAATTGTGATGGGCAGCAAGTCAGATTTGGGTGTAATGCAGCCTGCGCTCGATAGACTGGCAAGTCTCAATATTTCTTACGAAGTTGATATTATGTCGGCGCACCGGAGTCCTGGAAGAGTGTCCGAATATGCGTCCAATCTTCACAAACGCGGCGTGATGGCTATCATAGCTGGCGCAGGTAGTGCTGCTCACCTAGCTGGCGTTATTGCAGCGCATACCATCATACCTGTGATTGGTGTGCCTGTGGCCGCGACGAAATTAAATGGCATGGACTCTTTATTATCCGTTGTACAAATGCCCGCAGGTATTCCTGTTGCCACCGTTGGTATTGATAACGCGGACAATGCAGCTTTGTTGGCCGCGCAAATAGTAGCGTTTAAATTGCCAGGCTTAAGCGATCGGTTATACGCACACAAGACGGCGATGGAAGAAAAAGTTAATGCCGCATCCAAAGAAGCTGCTAAGAGCGAACAATTTTAGGCTTCAATTGGGATAGATTGAGCGATATGTGTAACAAGTCCCTGTAATTTTTCTATGAATTATAGGATGGTTCGTCACAACAAATTAAAACAGTATCATTAACTGTGAATAATTTGGATTTACACTATCGTGTTCCTTTTCGAAGCGGAATTATAAAATTAAGAGATACTTTTTGCCTTCGCCATCTAACAAGTATTTGGTAAACACGAGATCTGGATTTCATCTGCGAACTCTATCTTAGTATTCTTGTTCTCTCTGACTGTTTGCGTCCACTCGTAAAATCCATGATTTTGGCAGAATTGTGTCCGTGTACTAATTTTTAGACTCTTTAGCTTCTTCTGGCCGGGGAAATTGCACTGCTATTACTTAATTTTTACAAGGCATTTGCTCCCATTGTCGCTATAAGCCCATCTTCTGAAGATTTCACACCACTTACTCCTATCGCACCTACAATGTCTCCGTCGTATATTAAAGGCACGCCTCCTTCAATCGGGAGCATTCCCGGCATTGCTAAGTAGCCGTGACGTCCTTCTGCGACTGTATCTTCCCAAAATTTAGTAGGCCGCCTAAAGGTTAAAGCTACTTTTGCTTTCGTTATAGCAACTTCGATTGAGCCTAGCTGTACTTTTTCGCGCTGGAGATACATTAGGTGCCCCCCATCATCGACGATCGCGATGACAACATTCCATCCATTTTTCTCTGCTTCGGACTCCGCGGCGCCAGCAACACGTTTCACATCTTCTAGGCTCATTATTTTTTTTTCGTACAATTTGTCGACCTCTTGAGTATTGAAAATCACTGCTACCATCGATTGCAGTAGAACCATAATAGTGTATGTTGATTATAAGAAATAAGACATAGTGATTGAGCGTTTTCACGCTGTGAATTAAATTGTGGTTTTTTTGTAGGTTGTCGAGTTAGCTAGCGGTCCATGTGAGGACGAAGTGTTGTGAAAAAAAATTTATTACTAGAAAATATGGTAGAAATGGTTAAGCGCGGAAATGGTTCTAACAATATCATGTCACCTGTAAATCTAGGGATTTAGGATGGCTGTATCTAAGAATTTTAAAGGCAAGCTATTGCATATAACGGAGCCGTTAAACAGTTTGAAAAAATTTCCTGAAATCAGGAGAAAGTCGACTGAAACTATTCAAGTCAATCTAGGATATCGATGCAATCAGGCATGCTCTCACTGTCATGTAGATGCTGGTCCGAACCGAAAAGAGCAAATGACACTGACTACACTTAATCTAGTATTTAAGTACATTGATAAATGGAAGATACCGATTTTAGATTTGACCGGTGGAGCCCCTGAATTGAATGATTATTTTCGTCATGCGGTTACGGAAGCTGTGGCACGAGGGATGCAGGTTATCGACCGATGTAATTTGACAATTCTCAGTGAGATAGGACAGGAGGAGTTAGCTCCATTTTTAGCTAAAAATGGAGTACATGTTGTCGCTTCGTTACCGTGCCATTCAAAAACTAATGTTGATCGCCAGAGGGGGGCTGGTATTTTCGAGCTAAGTATTGAGGGTATGCGTAAGTTAAATGCTCAAGGGTATGGCATTGCCGGTTCGGGACTTGAGTTAGATTTAGTTTACAACCCTCAGGGGGCCTCCTTGCCTCCCAATAGTGAGACTCTCGCTAAAGAGTATAAGCAAATTTTAGCTGGGCACGATGTCTTTTTTAATCGCTTACTGACTATAACCAATATGCCTATAAATCGTTTTAGGCATCAGTTAGAGCGTGAGGGTCTATTGAATGAGTATATGAATATGTTGCGCTCAGGATTTACCGAAGAAAATACCACTAAGGTCATGTGTCGAGCGTTATTGAGTGTTAGTTGGGATGGTCACGTATTCGACTGCGACTTTAATCAAATGCTTGATCTCCCTGTGGGAGGAGGTGATGAGGCAATACATCTGTCAGAGCTTATTAATATACCACTATCAAATAATCCAATAGCGGTCGACACGCATTGCTTTGGTTGTACCGCTGGGAGTGGGAGTAGTTGTAGCGGTGCCCTGACAAATTAAGCTATGAACATTTCAATTATTATTCCTACCTTGAATGAAGGTAGGACTGTCTTGCCATTATTGGAACAGCTCCAGGAGTGGCGACGGCTTGGGGATGAGCTTTTACTGGTCGATGGGGGGAGCACTGACTCTTTAGATAAAGATGCTTCGACCCTGGTTGATGTATCGATAGATTCAAGCAGGGGGCGCAGTATACAACTTAACGCTGGAGCTAAGTTAGCCTCCAAACCCGTACTTTGGTTTCTTCATGCCGACAGTGATGTATCCCTAATAGAGCGCGAAAAATTTTTAGTTCACCTTAGGTGCGACAGTTTCTGGGGCTTTTTTAATATCAAGATTGCTGATACAGCTAGAATCTTTCGTGTAGTAGAGACTTTAATGAACCTAAGGTCTAGGACTTCTTTTGTTGCAACGGGTGATCAGGGTATTTTCGTTGCTAAAGACTTATTTTTTCGAATTGGTGGTTACAAGAGTATCGCTTTAATGGAGGATGTTGAACTATGTAAGGCATTGAGGCAAAAATCGCCGCCGAAAAATCCGAAAAGCACTGTAATCACTTCTGCGAGAAGATGGCGTTCGAAAGGGGTAGTAAAAACTATTTTTCTTATGTGGTTCCTAAGGTTAGCATGGTTTTTAGGATTGCCATCGAAATTTCTCAAAAACCTTTATGACAGGTAGAAGTATAACTAGTCTTGATACTACGGTTGTGGTTTTTGCTCGGAAACCACAGGTTGGAAAAGTAAAGACTAGATTGGCTAAAACTGTTGGTGCAGACTTTGCTACGCAAATATATTCTACATTACTGCTAAGAACTATAGCCCAAGTTTCAAAGATTAGGCATATACGCAAGGTTTTGATGCCATCTAGTAGGAGGCATACTAGATGGTTTAGGAGACGCTATAGTCGATTAGGTTGGTTAGTTCGTCCTCAGATGGCTGGAGGTTTAGGGCAGAGGATGGAGAAAGCGATGATGTCCGAGTTGGCCCTAGATCGCTGCGTCATTCTGATAGGGTCTGATGTTATAAGACACCAATTCAGGGATATTGAGATTGCTCGTGGTTTGTTATCCAGCGGAATAGACGTGGTCCTGGGCCCTGCTTTAGATGGCGGCTATTGGCTTGTTGCTATGCGTTCTGAATTCTTTAGTATTTTTCGAGGAATAAAATGGAGTCAGTCCGATGTGCTCGAAATGACGGTGGAGCGTCTAGAAAAAGAGAATTGTAGATTTCGAGTATTAGCGCCTCGTCAGGACGTGGATCGAGCTCAGGACCTTCTCCGATCCGGATGGAGAGGTTACAATTAAGACTGATCGAGTAGATCTCGTGATTTGAGAGATTTACGCTATACAAAATTAGGAGAGGTGGCCGAGTGGCTGAAGGCGCACGCTTGGAAAGCGTGTAAGGGGTAAAACCCTTCGAGGGTTCGAATCCCTCTCTCTCCGCCAGTCACGTTTCGATAGGGTGGGTCATATTTTCTGGCGCTGCGAAGGAGCCTTTTGTGTTGCGTGAGCGACAATAAATATTAAGTGTGAACGACTAGGAGGAACATATGAAATTAGATGGGGTAAGAGTTCTCGATTTGTCTTTATTTTTGCCGGGTCCATTGCTGACGCAAATGATGGCTGATCATGGAGCTGAAATCATCAAGCTAGAGCCTGTCGGTGCAGGTGAACCGAATCGAGAAATCGGTCCGAAGAGAGATGGGATGACTGTGTATTTCGCCAACACGAATCGGAATAAAAAAAGTATTCAATTGAACTTAAAAACGGAAGAAGGAAGAAAAGCAGCACTAAAAATCGCTTCAACTTGCGATGTAATGATTGAAGCTTTTCGCCCAGGTGTGGCTGATCGCCTGGGAGTAGGGTACGAACAAGTGAAGGCAGTTAATTCGGGAATAGTTTATTGCTCGATGTCTGCCTGGGGTCAAGATGGTCCATATGTGCATAAACCTGCACACGATCTTGCTTGCGAGGCTATCGCCGGCATATTGAGTATTAACCAAGGATCGGATGGGAAGCCCGCTATACCTGGAATAGCCGGTGCTGATATGCTCTCCTCAATGATGACTCTAAGTGCGCTACTCATGGCATTACTTAGGAGAAAAGATACAGGCGAAGGTGATTATGTCGATGTTTCTATGGCTGATAGTTTAATTGCGGCTATCCCTAATAACATGGGTACGACCTTTGCGAATAAACAGCCCCCGATTTTAGAAGAGGAACGTGCGCTCGGTGGATATGCAATGTACCAAATCTATGAAACACGTGATCATCGACACATAGCACTCGGTGGCTCAGAGTACCATTTTGCAGAGGCAATCGTGACTAAATTGGGACGGCCAGATCTCCTGAATGCGTGTAAGACGCCGCCCGGATCGGGACAAGACGAAGTGAAATTATTTTTGACAAATAGATTTAAGGAACACGATCAGTCTTATTGGGTGGACTTTTTTGAGGGCGTTAATGCTGCGTTTGCACCTGTAAAAAATCTACGAGAAGCTGCTGATGATATTCAAATTCGACACAGAAAGATGATTGTTGAAGATACAAATGGCAATGAACATATTGGCATCCCGATGAAATTCAAGAACGAGCCTGGAGTGATAAAGTTTGAGTTTGCCAACCTTGGAGAGCACACAGAGGAAGTTCTGGCCGATGTCGGGTACACCTTGTCGGAACTAGATAAGATGCGAAGTTCCGGCGTTTTCTAGGGCGACTCTCGCATTAAAACTTCTTGGGTAAAGCTCGCAACAAGTCGTCCACTCGGCGACCAAACTTTAGCAGCAGCCAGTCCTCGATTATTTTGAATTGTGATAGGCTTTTGCTCAACAAAATGCCATTCGTTGAGATTGATAGGGCTATGTAACCAAAGGGCATGGTCCAGGCTAACGAAAAATAGGTCGGGTGACCCCCAAGTTAAATTAAACGGAAGCAACACATTATCCGCGATAGATTCGTCACTTTGATATGCTAGCATGGCCGCGTGTAACTTAGGCTCGGGCGGAGCAGGTCCATTAGCTTTAATCCACATGTTTATACCGCCCTGTTGTGATAGCCCACTAGAACTCCAAGGCGCATTGACGATGCGAACGTCTATCCCATGCTCTCTTAGCGCCCATTCTTCGGGAAGTGGAAGCGGGTCCAATTTAGCCATAATATCCCTATACGGCTCAATATTTTTTGGCAGAGTTATGTGAGACAGGTCTATGGTAGCAATTGATTCGAAATTTTTACCACTCTCTTTTTTATTGAATGATGCTAAAAGCTCAAAATTAGCTTTATTTTCTTGGGAGGCAATCACACGTTTCGTAGAAAATGAGCGGCCTTCTCGTATCGTTTCCACGTTATAGATGATGGGTTGATTAGGGATACCTCCGCGCAGGAAATACCCATGCATAGAATGAAGCATGAATGTCGCCTCGGAATCGTTGAGGGCAGCTGAGATAGCTTGACCTAGAAAATGTCCTCCATAGGTCGCAGCTGCGCCATCTCCGGTTGAACCCTTCCCGATAAAGCGATGCTCGCCCGAGCGCTCGAGTGTAAGCAGTGAAATGAGATCGGCAAGGGCTTGAGACATAAGTTCACCTAGAGGAAAAGTTGTATAATTTTATTTTACACTGCTCATCGGGGTATGTAGATCCTTTTTGCATACGCTGTTATCTTCAAGTTCTAGGTAAAAGGTCTCAGGGGCAAATTGATGGCATCGAGGGAATTAGCAGAGGTTGATATCAATCCATTTTCGCCAGAATCGCAAAGTATCGAGAAAACTAAACGGTTTTCAACATCAGGCGAGAGGAAACAGGCGTCGGCTTTTACAAAGCACTTAAAACGAAATGGTTACGTCATTGTAGAGCGGGCGATTAATTTAGAGAAGGTAAAGGCAGTACGCGACGAGTTTCATCGGTTACACAAAGGTCTAGCTAAAGGTAGCAGCGAGTTTGGGGGATTTCAGACCGAAAGATTATATAACTTAGTGGCTCGAACAAGGGTGTTAGATGAATTACTTCTGCATACAGATGTTCTGGCGATTATTGAGGCTCATCTTGATGACCAAATTCAGTTATCGATATCCAGCTCTGTAAACCTCTTGCCGGGTGAAACCGCGCAAGCGTTTCATAGAGATGATGGATATTATCCGATAGCCCGTCCTCACGAGCCGTTGAGTGTAAATACTATGTGGGCTATAGATGATTTTACTTCGGATAACGGGGCAACTATGATAATTCCGAAATCACATTTGCTAGCTGATGAGCACCCTCCATCAGACGCTGCTATTGAAATAGCTGAAATGCCAGCAGGATCGGTAATGTTGTGGGACGGTTCTTTATTTCACGCGGGTGGAAGCAATAAAACTAAATACGCGCGATTGGGTATAACTAATATATATTGTCGAGCATGGCTTCGTCAGCAGGAAAACCAATTTCTTGGAGTACCTCCAGCATTGGCTAAAGAGCTTGATCGTCCGCTGCAGAAGCTTGTCGGATATTGGGTTGCTAATAATTTCTTAGGATATCTAAATGAGTCAAGTCCTAGCTTGTTGTTAAAAGATTAGAATTTACGTAATTTCGGTTAGCTGCGTCAGCGGTGAGGTGATACTGATAGAGGATTTAGGGGAGATAATTTGTGTTAGATTTCGATTTGCAATTTTGGAGCTGGCTTTTCCTCGCAATTTACCTAGTTGCCATGGTCGGCTTTGGTTTCGTGGGGATGCGTAAAGTAAGTGGCAGTGATGACTTTGCGACGGCGAGAGATTCCTATGGCCCCCTTTTTCTTGCTTTCGCTGTTGTGGCGACCACTGCAAGTGGAGGCACTTTCATTGGATTACCTGCACTTGGATACAAGGCTGGATTTTCTGCTCTATGGTATGCTTTCGTTTACCCGATAGCAGTATATCTCGGGGTTATTATTTGTTTGCGAGGCATTAGACGAGCGGGAGATGCATTTGGTAATCGCTCTATACCTGAATATTTGGGTGACCGTTTCCAATCAGACGCGCTGAGAGTTTTAGTGGCCCTTTTTTCAATGCTGTTATTGTTTTATTTGGCAGGTCAATTACTGGCGGGCGCGGTCATGTTTAATAAGATGATGGGTATCCCTGTCCTACCCGCATTGCTGGTCACCTCTGGAATTATAATGTTGTACTTGGTGATTGGTGGTGCGCACGCAGATATTTTGACTGATGGCGTACAGGGCGCATTAATGCTGCTTCTTGCCATTTTCGTCGGATATATGTTTTTTTCCGGTTTCGGGATTGAGGGGGGGTACACAGCTATGGTTAATCGATTGGTTAGTTTAGATCCTGACTTAGTGAAAACTTTGCACCCTACGCACCCTGTTTTGAACTCGTGGTGGGATGTGTTTGCCATTTTTGTCGCCCACTTACCACTGGGATTGCTACCACATATTGGTAACAAGCTTTGGGCCTTGAAAGGTAATAAAGCTCAAAATCGATTTATTGTTTATGCGTTTACCTTTGGTATGATTATGCCTTGTCTTGCGTTAGGCGGCATTGTAGCTCGGGCTGTACTTGGCGATTCCCTGATCGAAGACGGAGCTGGCGCTAATTACGCGATTCCAGCTCTATTTATTGCTACGCTACCTGCGTGGTTAGCCGCGTTGATAGGAGCGGGTGTGTTAGCAGCAATTATGTCTACTGCAGATGGCTTAGTTTTATCCACTTCTCAAATATTTGCGAATGATATTTACCGACGCACCATAGTGCCTAGGCTCAAATCCACCGTGGCTGACGAGAAAGTTGATGCGATGGCTTTGAAACTGAGTCGGATCACTATGGTAATTGTCATGGCAGGTTCTGTCTGGATGGCATGGGAGTTTCAGTCGATGAATGTCGCTTTGTTAATAATAGCCGGCGTGGGTGGTATGTTGGCGGCGATTTGTGGGCCAATTTATGCAGGTATCCTCTGGCGAGGGGCTACGAAGGCTGGAGCGTTAACAGGTTTTACGGTGGGAGGAGGTTTATTTTTAGTATTAAAAGGCCAATTACTTTCTCCCTCACTATTTGAAGGTACTTTTGTCGAAGGCCCGGTACTATGGGCCTTGTCGCAACACTCGAACGCTTTTTCTTGTTCAACGATTGGCGCGATTGCCTCAGTTGCCAGTGTGATTATAGTATCGCAATTTACTAAAGCACCTGAAGATGCTCATTTGAAGAAAGTTTTTGGGACGTGATGTGAGTGGTTAATTAGTTGTCGTATCAACTAAATGAGCCATTTTAGGCAGTCATGATCCGTCAATATAGACTTGATCTGTTTTGGATCGCGTATCTCTTGAAATCGTCTCTTTAGGCTTTCTAGGGACTTAGCGTGGTATTAGCGGTAATTTTGCTAATTTAGAAAACTCTTCCATATTTGAAGACCCTCTAATCACCCATTCGTATGGAATATTTTTATATCTCAGGTAAGAGCGGACTTTCACCGAGTATGGTGACAGTTCAGAACCAAAGATTCTATATTCTGTTGCCACTTGGTTAGCCCCCTTTCTCGGATTATATTCTCGTGCTTGATGCTTGACTGTTTTCATCTGATTATTAAAGTATTGGCCTCGATAAGCAATACTGTGCCATATTGAAGAATAAAATCGTTTTTGGGGAGAGGCGTTTTGGATAAAAAAGTAAGCGATGTTCGGACTAATAGTCTGCGAAAAGTGTGGGAGCCCATCACTCTCAAGAATTTAACGTTGAGAAACCGTATCTTGCAACCGGCTCACAGTTCCCAGCACGGTGACCCTCGTGATCACACTTTTTCGAAAAGCCAAATAGCGTATTTCACTGAGCGTGCAAAAGGTGGGGTAGGGTTATCTATTACTGAGACAGTAGCTGCGGCACGCAGTGCAGTGGGTTCGTTTTTTAATGTGGTCGATGTTTGGAATCCGGCATGTATTCCCTCCATGCAAGATTTAGCGGAGGGCGTTCATCAGCATAATGGGCATGTGATGGTTCAGTTAGCATCGATGGGCGTTCATGATAGAGGTCGCATGTTTTTAGACCAAACCAAACCAATTTGGGGAGCCTCCCGAATTCCGTCGTTAATGCATAATGAGATGCCGCTTGTGATGGGACAAAATGAAATCGATGAGGTGGTGGAGGATTTTGGTCAATCTGCTAAGAACTGTATGGTCTCTGGAATTGATGGGGTTGAATTGCACGGCGCTCACAGTTACGGACTGGGACAGTTTCTAAGCCCGACTTATAATCGGCGTACCGATTCCTACGGTGGGTCTCCTAAAAAGAGGTGTCAGTTATTGATCGAGTGTGCAGAATCGGTCCGGAGAAATGTGGGAGATGATTATGTCGTAGGAGTTAGGCTATCGTGGGACGAGTTTTTGGGTCCCGAGGGTGGCATCACTGCGGAACAGTCTGAGGAGCAAATTGAGGTATTAGCTGCTACGGGGCTATTTGATTTTTTCAATATTTCGGCGGGTGGCTATCATACTATCCATCTCGCTTTACCGGGGATGGAGGATACTTCGGGTGAAGGTTGGCTAGAGCCATTTAGTAAAAATGCCAAAGAAATTGTCGGCGATAGGGGGAAAGTATTTGTCGTGGGTAAGATCCGGGACTTATATAAGGCTGAGGAAATTTTAGCTAATGACTCAGCTGACATGGTGGCCATTGCCAGACAGTTACTCACTGACGCTCATACAGTCCGTAAAACAAAAGAGGGTCGAGAGCATGAGATCATCCGATGCAATCGATGTAATGAATGTGCCGGACGCCTTTGGGAACACCGGGAGCTGGTGTGTGCTTTAAATCCTATTAGTGGCCGCGAAGCATACTGGGGAGAGGGGAGTTTGACTGCGGCTTTGCCTGAAGATATCAAGAAGATTTGTGTTATAGGTGCCGGGCCAGCAGGTATGAAAGCTGCAGCTGTAGCCGCCTCTCGTGGTCATCAGGTGACTTTGATCGAAAAAGAGGACGCTCTGGGCGGGCATCTAGCTCTTTTAGAGCGCCTCCCAGGTCTGGGTGATTGGTCCATCGCGATAGATAATTTGAAAAGAGAGATGGAAAATACTGGAGTAAAGGTTGAACTATGTACTGAGGGAACGGTCGAAGGTCTAACAGAGCGGAATTGTGATGCATTAATATTTGCGACTGGATCGCATTTTGAGAAGAGTGGCCTTAGTTTATACCGACCTGATAGAGAGACTATACCAGGCTCGAATAGAGCTAATGTCCTCGATGTAGAGCAAGCGGCACATGCGGTATTAGATGATCCTTTGCTATTAGGTAACAAAGTGCTCATATTAGATGAAACTGGTGTCCCGCTGCCTTTCGCTGTGGCCGAAATTCTGGCAGAGGCTGGCGTATCAGTCGAGATAATGAGCCCGCGAATGTACGCCGGTGAGAAACTGTATCGAAATCTGGATATTCTTTATATCTTTCCAAAACTTAAAAAACTAGGAGTCAAAATCACTCATCAATATTTTATCGAGGAGATAAAGACAAATGAAGTTGACGTCTACGATATTTGGGCTGGCGTCGATGCTTTAGAAACGAGGACAGGTATTGATACGGTGATTTTATCGATATTGAGAATGGCCGATGACGAGTTGTATTCAGCATGTGCTCAAAAGTTCAAGGAGGTACATCGCATTGGAGATATGAGTGCTCCCAGGGACGTTACTGCCGCGATACATGAGGGTGAAAAAATAGGTCGGATAATTTAAAAATTTAGGCGATTTTGGCATAAATGCACAACCAATGTATCTTTTTATGGGTTGTCCTTTGACGCTTACGCGCCTATATTAAACTGCATTAAATCAATATTAAAGGAGTGGGGATAATGGAAATTGGTGTAATTATGTTTCCGACCGATAAGGCTATTCAGCCAATGGAGTTGGCGGTTGCTTGCGAAGATAGGGGATTTGATTCGCTATGGTTCCCTGAGCATAGTCATATCCCGACGAGTAGAGAAACTCCGTGGGGCGGCACCGAGGGAGCTCCTCCACTGCCTGAGGAATACTGGCGTACTCACGATCAATTTGTCGCGCTTTCTGCTGCAGCTGCGGTGACCAAAAAGCTTATTGTTGGAACCGGTATCACGTTAGTAGCGCAAAGAGATCCGATCTGGTTGGCGAAGGAGATCGCGAGTTTAGATATGATCTCCGGCGGTCGTTTGGAGGTTGGTATTGGGTATGGTTGGTGTGTTGAAGAAATGCGGAATCACGGATTAGATTATAAAAAGCGTAGAGGTATCTTACGCGAGAATATTCTTTTTGCGAAAGAAGTTTGGGGTAATGACGAGGCAAGTTTTTCCGGCGAGCATATCCAGTTTGAAGAAAGTTGGGCTTGGCCGAAACCTACTCGAAAACCTCATCCACCAATTTTAATGGGTGGAGCCGCGGGTCCCAAAACTGCAGCCCATATCGCTGAGTTTTGTGATGGATGGATGCCATTAGGTGGTATGTACGACTTCGACGGTGGGATGAAAGAGATCACTAAAGCGTGTGATGAGATCGGAAGAGATCCCAAGTCCTTGGAAATTTCTATTTTCTATGGCATGGGCGCTCCTGGCGAAGAAGAGTTACAAAAGCACAAAGAAAATGGCGCTAAGCGAGTAATTTTTGCGTTGCCTCCAAAACCGTCGGACGTTGCACTTCCGATTTTGGATGAGTACGCGAAGTTCGTATAGGTCGAGAATATATGTGGGGCGGACGCATCCGCCCCGCGATGTCTCATTATTTTAGGATAGATTTTTGAAAGTCGCGATTTCGATTGGCGGTTCTGCTCCCGTGGACATTATGTCGCAAATTGAATTCGCGATCTGTGCCGACGAAATGGGTGTCGATACGGTTTGGTCTGCGGAAGGCTGGGGAGAAGATGCCGTTACATCCCTTACGTTTCTGGCAGCAAGAACCAAGCGGATTCAATTAGGTGCTGGGATTATGCAAATTAGTGCTAGGGCGCCCACTATGACTGCGATGACGGCTCGTGCAATTTCAAATCTTTCGGGAGGTCGTTTTCTCTTGGGGTTAGGAGTCAGTGGACCGCAAGTTGTAGAAGGGCTCCATAGCGTGCGTTACAACCAGCCTCTGACACGACTGAGAGAGAATGTGGAGATAATTCGACAGACGTTCTCTGGTGCAAAGGTCGCGTATCAAGGTAAGCACTATCAGATTCCACTCGATGATAGCGAAGGCAAGTCAATTCGGGTCCAAAAGCCTATGTATCCTATACCCATATATCTCGCTACGATCAGTCCGAGAGCTTTGGAGTACACTGGACGAGTTGCTGACGGTTGGTTAGGTGCTTCTTTTTCGCCAGATTATTCTGATGCTCACTTTGAGTATATCCGTCGTGGAGCTGAAGTCGCGGGTCGAAAATTAGAAGACATAGAAATTCATGTGCCTTGTTCGATAGCAATTGATGACGACTGTACGGCCAGTATCGAAAAGCGTAGATCTGAAGTTGCCTTTAGCCTAGGGGCGATGGGATCTAAAAAGACTAACTTTTATAATGATGCTTATGCGCGCGCTGGGTTTGGTGAAGAAGCTTCGCATGTCCAGTCTCATTGGATACAGGGCAGATATGAGGAAGCGGTTTCTAATGTGACGGACGCTATGGTGACAAAGTTTAGCGCGATCGGAGACAAACGAGAGGTTCAAGCGCGACTTCAGAGTTATAAAAATGCTGGTGTAGACGTATTAGTTTTGCGCTTTTTGACTGATGATAATTCTTCGCGCGTTACAATATTAGAACAGGTACTTGAGATGACATCAGATTTAGTATGATTTCTTTTAGGCTGAGCTTTTTTTAAATGAAAAAAGGGTGATATCAAATGGTTGATACAGGAACCGATGAATTACTCTGCGAAGTTAAAAATGGCGTCGCAGTTTTAACTCTTAATAGACCAGAAAAGAGAAATTCTTTATCAGATGTTTTGACCCCCGCTTTGAGGAAAATGGTTCAAGAACTCGACGAGCAATCGGATGTTAGGTGCTTAGTAATCACGGGAGAGGGGGGGAGTTTTTGTGCTGGTGGAGATCTAGGAGGAATGAGTGGTGGACAGCTTGCGACTGGAGTTGAAAGTTTTGATGAGAAGGTGGATGACTTAAAGAAGAAACAACGAACTTTGACCATGCGTATTCGAGACTTTAGTAAACCAACTATCGCCGCTGTATCTGGCCCGGCTGCTGGCGCGGGTTTCTCGATAGCGTTAGCTTGCGATATACGTTTAGCTAGTCGCTCGGCGTTTGTTACAACCGCATTTTCGAAAATAGGATTGTCTGGCGATTACGGGGGAAGCTGGCTTTTGACTCAACTAGTTGGTACTTCGGTCGCTAAGTCACTTTACTTTTCGTCGCGTCGAGTAGGAGCGGAAGAGGGGTATCGTTTAGGGATATTCAATGAGGTATTTGAGGATGAGAATTTTAGATCGAGGTTTATTGAATTTGCTGAAGAGATAGCACAAGGCGCCCCGATAGCGCTAGAACTTATGAAGCAAAATCTTAATAGGGCTTGCGAGGAACCGTTCGAGGTTTGCCTTGACTATGAGGCGGAAAATTTAATGAAGTGCGCAGGAACAGACGATCACAAGGAAGCTGTTGCGGCATTTCTTGAAAAGCGAAAGCCTAACTTTTTAGGAAAATGATTTTTAAGTAAATAAAGGAATCAATATGGCGGATAACTTGAGTTTTGAAGTTGTAGACGATGTTGCTCTTATCACTTTGGATGATGGGAAAGCCAACGCTTTAGGATTTGAGATGTTTTCTCTGTTAGATGACGCATTAGATCAGGCGGTAAGCCAAGCGCAGGCGACTGTCTTACTCGGGCGTCCTGGGGTACTGAGCGGCGGTTTTGATCTCAATGTAATTAGGAGCGGGAATCCGGTCGAAATAGAAAAGCTGGTCAGGTGCGGGGTAAGGATGCTGATGAAGCTGTTTGGCCATGAGCAGCCTTTGGTAGTTGGGACGGCGGGCCATGCCGTTGCACTGGGAGCATTTCTACTTTTATCAGCCGACTATCGGATCGGGGTAGAGGGAAACTTTAAAATCGGACTAAATGAGACGGCAATCGGACTGACCTTGCCGGCATTTGGGGTCGAGCTAGCGCGAGCAAGATTATCTCCCTTATACCTCTCTCGCTCAGCAATAGTCGCCGAGCTTTTTGAGCCTCAAAAAGCTATAGAAGTGGGCTTTTTAGATCAAGTTGTTGATGACTCTAATCTGCTTGCGTCAAACCTAAAAACTATTGCGATTGAGAAAGCTCAAAGCTTAGCACCCTTAGATTCAAAAGCGTATGCATGTAATAAAAAAGCATTCAGAGGGGAGATAATAGAGAGAGTTCTAGCTTCAATAGCATAGGAATAGTCTTATGAAATCGATTGATGGTCCGCTATCCGGATATAAAATTCTTGATTTGAGTAGAGTGCTGTCCGGGCCAGCCGCAACGATGATGTTGGCAGATCAGGGTGCGGACGTGATAAAAATCGAACCACCGGCAGGAGATATTACTAGACAAATGGGTGTTGGGTCCCAAGGAATGACGTCAGGGTTCTTGAATATTAATCGAGGGAAAAGAGGCATGTGTCTGGACCTCGGAACTGAGCAAGGTCGTCACGTTGTCCGAGAAATTGCCGCGACTTGTGACGTGGTTGTTCAAAATTTTAGACCTGGAACAGTTGAAGCATTGGGACTGGGGTACGAGGATTTAGTTAAGGTGAATAAGACCATCATATTTGCCTCAATTAGTGGTTTTGGCGAAAGCGGCCCTTATGCTAAAAAACGAGTATACGATCCGATTATTCAAGCTTTGTCTGGATTAACGGATATACAGGCTGATAGCGAAAGTGGGCGACCGAAGATGATGAGAACGGTCATTCCGGATAAAGTCACTGCATTAACAGCAGCTCAAGGTATCACCGCTGCTCTATTGCAAAGAGAACGGACAGGAGAGGGTCAACACTTGAGACTTGCCATGCTCGACGCGATGATTGCATTTTTGTGGCCTGAGGGGATGATTAATCTCACCGTCGTCGATAAGGTGCGGGACCTTCGTATTGGACAATTGGCGTTGGACCTTATTTTTCAGACAAGCGATGGATATATTACTGCAGGCGCGATGTCTGATGATGAGTGGGCTGGCATGTGTAAAACATTGGAACGTCCCGACTGGGTGAGCGATCCTCGCTTTAGTTCGACATCTGCTCGTTTTGAAAATGCAGAGGTCAGAATTAGAGAAACAGGTAAAATTTTACGAAAGAGGACTAGTGCTGAGTGGCTACAAACGCTTGATGCCAATGGTGTCCCTTGTGCTCCTGTTCTGACACGAACAGAAATGCTTAATAATCTCCAAGTAGTTAACAACAATATTATTGAGGAATATGGTCATCCAGTAATTGGCACTGTCAGACAGGCTCGAGGAGCTACTCGATTTGGCTCCACTAAAACTCATTCTTCGCCAGTGGCTCCTGCTCTAGGCCAGCACAACGCAGAAATATTAAAAGAGATCGGCTATGCAGACGAAGAGATTAGCAAGTTGCGAAGCGATAAAATTATTTATTCTTCAGACTAACTCGTGAGTTTGATTCTACTCTCTACCAGCTGAAGCTTTTCTCGCATCAGTGCTTCGTCGCCCTTAGATTCAACATTGAGTCTCAAAAGTGGCTCGGTATTTGATGCTCGAAGATTAAAACGCCATTTCTCAAAGGACATACTAAGCCCGTCTGTTTCATCAACAATAGCTTTCTCTTTAATAAAAAAGCTTTTTATTTCCCTAATTGTTATTACAGCATCTGCAACTTTATAGTTTATTTCACCACTACAAGGATAGGCCGCTATACGTTCTCCTACTAGTTTAGACAAAGGCATATTTGAGGTACTCAGCAATTCTACTGCCAGCAACCAAGGAATCATTCCACTGTCGCAGTAGGAAAAGTCTCTAAAGTAGTGATGAGCGCTCATCTCGCCGCCGTATACAGCTTTTTCAGCGCGCATACGTTCTTTCATAAATGTGTGCCCGCTTTTACATTGCACAGGAATGCCGCCAGCTAAGGTAACTATATCTATAGTGTTCCAAATCATTCGAGGGTCGTATACGACCTTTTCGCCTGGCATTTTGCTTAAAAAAGCCGCAGCAAGCAGTCCGACAATATAGTAGCCTTCAATGAATTGACCTTTCTCATCAAACAAGAAACACCGATCGAAGTCTCCATCCCAAGCTATCCCTATGTCTGCCTCATTTCTTAAAACCGCATCGGAAGTTACCTTCCTATATTCTGGAAGGAGTGGATTAGGCACTCCATTAGGGAAGGTTCCATCAGCTTGAAAATTTATTTTTACGAATTCTATGGGTATTGATAAACCTCTGAAGCGCTTTTCAATTTCGTCGATGACATGTCCAGCAGCTCCATTTCCTGGGTTGCAGACAATTTTTAGGCGATTAACTTTTTTATGTGAAAAAAAGGTGAGCAATTTGTCGGTATATTTTTCTAAGATTGAAGCTGTGGAAATTGTCCCTTTATTAATACTGGCGAATCTCTTCACATTCTCTGCCAAGGCTTGTATTTCGCGCAATCCTGAATCTTGCCCTATTGGTAATGCATCTCGCCCAACGAATTTCATGCCATTATAATTTTTTGGATTATGACTGCCTGTGACCTCTATGCCCCCGTCGACGTCTAGATAGGAAGACGCGAAATACAGTTCCTCGCTACCGGTCAGTCCAATATCAATAACATCAGCTCCGGTATCTGTGATCCCATCAGCAAGTGCCGCTTTGAGCGACTCGGTGCTAAGTCGTATATCGCCACCTAACACTATTTTTTTTGCTTTCAAATATTCAGAAAATGCTACTCCAATTCTGTACGCGACCTCTTCATCAAGCTCGGGCCCTAGCTCCCCCCTTACGTCGTAAGACTTAAAACAAGTAATCTTATTCATTGATTCATCTCAGGTATTTTATAAAGTAATCAGTTCACACTGTGCTACCCTTGTTAGAATGGTACGTCCTCATTCTCGGGCCAAGGCGTTTCCGACTCGTAAGGCGGTTGCTCAGCGGCAGATCCTGAATTAGTTGTGACTGTCCAAGCATCTAAACTATTAAAATACTTTATTTCGCCACTTGGACTTTCCCATTCGCGACCTCGAACGTTAAATTCTACTGTGACATTGTCACCTAATTTATACGGATCTATATTCTGACATCTGTCACCCGTAAGCTGAAACAGAACCATTTGTGGATAGCTGGGATTGTCAGCGGTCTCAACAACGAATTCACGTTTCTGAAATCTCTCAGTTATTTGTTTTGTCTCGAAAATAGCGTGCAGCTTACCTGTAATTTGCATGGATGTTCCGTAAGTAAAAGTTAATATTTAGAAACCTTAATGGTGGTTTAAGTAGGCGGGAAATTCAAGCAGGAATAGACGATTATTTTCTAATCAATTGAGTTAGCGCGTCCTTGGTTGCGGATTGGCGATTAGTATCTACCGGGCTCACGGCCAGAATGATCTCTTTGGCACCAGATTGGAAGAATTTTGTCATTTGGGAACGACAGTCATCCGCACTTCCGAAAAGACATACCTGTTCAACCAGTTCTGTTGGGACAGCTTCAGCTGCCTTATGCCGGTCCTTACTGGTTGTCCAAATACTTTTTAGTTGGTTGACCGCAGATTTATAACCAGCACGACGCCATTGTCTTCGGTAGTTAGGAAGCTGCGCGAAGAAAGCTAGATTATATTTTGCCGCTGATAGTGCCGCCGTTTTATTATCACTAACAAACGTTGGAATACTTAGTACGCAGTTAAAGTTTTCATCTGCTCCGGTAAAAGCACTAAGCGCGTAATCAAATAGAATAGGCAAGTGTTCTCGAGGTGTGAGGTATGGCATCAGACCGTTCCCTAGTTTCCCTGCCAGGATAGCACTTTCTCGCGTATTTCCAGCGAGATACAAGGGGATATTGAACGAACTCCGCTTTGGTTTAATAAACCCTTCTCCTACATCGCCTTGAAGTGCTAGTTTTACAAAAGCAGCATGTTCTTCCAGTTTTTTTCGACCATTTTCGGCACTAATGTTGATCTTTCCTAGCAAGCCTTTATGACTAATACCTAGACCGAGAGAGAAGCGGCCACGACTGATTTCAGCGATTATTTTGGACGTCGCTGCAGTGAGAAAAGGATGCCTGTAATGAATGTTTGCTATATTTGTACCTAGATCGATTGCATTCGTTTTTTCAGCTATAGCCTGGACACATGCAAGAGCGTCCATACGCCCCTCATTCACATATACCGAGTCATAGCCTAACTTCTCCGCAAGAATAGCCATTTCTACTATTTCGTATATGGAGTTGTCGGTTACCGTAGATAATACAATCCCAAGGGAATAACTTTGCTTATTCATACATGCCGGGGGATCAGCGGTTAGAGACGAATATTTTTTCTGGATTAAGAATATTATTAGGGTCAAGAGAATTTTTTAATAGCCGCATGATTTGCACCTCTTCTTTGGTCCGACTTAGGTTCAAATAATCGAGTTTTTCAGTTCCGATACCATGTTCAGCTGAAATTGCCCCTTTGATGGGTTGAAGTGGTTCATAAACGCATTCATTCACTGCTTTATGTGACTCAGAGCTATCGTCTCCCACCGCAATAGCGAAATGGATATTTCCATCGGCAATGTGCCCGAGTGTTTGACAATGTGAGTCTGGCCATTTATCTAGTAATCGACGCTTGACTTCACTCACATAGTCATCCATGTAACGTATAGCTAGACTAACATCGTAAAGAAATGCGTGCCCATGACGGAAGAAATGTTCAACAGAATCTCTTATTTTCCACATGGCCATGCGATCCGATTCGGACTGAGCTACCGCAGCATCTACAACTAATCCTTTTTCGAGCGCCTCTCCTAAAATGTCATTAAACTTATTTTCGCTATGATTCACTCCGGCCCCCATTGACTCTATAAGGACGTAGAGTGGGTAGTCGGCCGGAACCGGCCTTATGTTATCGGCTGGGGCTGTCGTGACTACCTCATAGTAGTCATGCCACATAACTTCAAAAGCGGAAAGTTCGCCCCCTAATCTTTGGTCTACAAATCGGAGGAATTTGGTGACTTGCTGGAAATTATCGAACGCTGCAAATGCGGTAGGCTGTATTTGAGGGATCTCTCGTAGACGCAAAACTATCCGTGTGATGACTCCAAGAGTACCTTCGGTACCAATGAATAATTGCTTTAAGTCATATCCTGAGTTGTTTTTAATCATCACATTAAGTGAAGACATTACGGTGCCGTCTGCAAGTACGGCTTCTATTCCAAGAACATTTTCTCTCGCCATCCCAAAACGAATTACGCGGTTACCTCCTGCATTTGTGGAAACATTGCCCCCAATTTGGCAAGACCCTCTGGCACCTAAGTCTAGTGGAAACATCAGATCAGATAATTCTGCAGTTTCTTGTATTAACTGGAGAGGAACACCCGCTTGAACAGTCATAGTTCTTCCCACCGGATCAACTTCTTCAATCCGATTCATTCGCTCAAGCGAGAGAACGACATCAGTAGGTTCTGAATTACACCCTTGGACTAGACCCGTTAATCCCCCGTGAGGCACTACTGTTTGATTATTGTCATTGCATAGTTTGAGAATTTGAGAGACTTGCTCGCAAGTTGTGGGACGCACTATGCACAGCGCTGTTATGGGTTTTGGATACCACATATGGATCATTCGCTCAGACACATCGTGACCAGTTAGCAGACCATTTTCGTCAACAATTTCCCGTATCTGCGAGACGATATCATTCATATTCTTTCCCCTTGAACAACAAATCGATGCCAAAAGTTATTATAAGGGAGTTATTTAATATTAATAGGCAAACATGTTCGTTTCGTGTCTATCAAATACGTATGAGCAATTTAGTAATTATTTAAAGTTTGATGGCCGGATCAAATCCAACAAGAGCATCATCTTTATTATCTAGACATTCCCAGATAGACATTGTGAGAAAATGCGCGTCTGGCGCTGAAAGAATTATTCTGATGTTCTGGGGGCGACTTTTGGATAGCATAGCATAAACATCCACCGTCGCAATCCTCACGGACGTCAGAGTCGT
>CALJHG010000013.1 GCA_938075585.1 uncultured Gammaproteobacteria bacterium
TGCTGGAATAATGCGCACTATTTCTAACTCTGAACGGATTATATCTTCCTCAAGCACGGGACCCAAGTGGTCACAACCTTGCCAGCCTATCAGTGTTATTGCGTCAGGCATCGCGCGCATTATTTGTGCATGAGCCAGCGATATTGTTTGGCCGCCATAGACGAGACGCTTCTTTAAATAACTTTTAGATGCATCCGTATGCGCAAAAGCTATGTTCCCGGTAAGTCGAACTAACTCGGGCGCCGCAGTTATAGTGTCCTGTCCTGCTATCACAATTCGATCTCCTTGATTGAACGACGGCTGTGATGGCTCAAATGAACTATTTGTCAAAGGTTCGATATTCCAAGTTGATGGCACAGACGCTAGGATTGTCTCTTCAGGCAGGCTCTCAGGGATCTCACTGAAATCGTCCATATGCCCAGTTTCGGCAGACGGGTCCCGACAGGGGATCATAGGACATCGCCAATAACGCATCACACACTCATTGTCTTGATTTAGAGTTTCTATCTCAAGTGCGACCATCCCAGTCGCATTCCTCCCAGCCTTGTTTTTATTCTGGTTGAGACCTACTACCTTAGTCGTGGTGGTTAGGGTATCGTTCACAAAAACGGGTGATTTCATTATCAGGCCACGATAAAAAAGGTTCCCTTTAACATTTTGTGAAGCGTAGGTAGTTTGCCCGTTCACTATATTGATAACCAACATAGGATGGACTATTCCACTATCTCTACCGGTAACCTTTTTAGTTAGCTCGTGATCCAGCGACAAACGCATACGATCGCCGATAATTGACTGGTAGATTGAGCAAAAACCTTCGGTAACTGTTACCGCAGGTGCTCCAAATATTTGTCCGTTATAAAAATCCTCGAAAAAAGGTCCATCAATTGTGTGTAATGCCATGGTTCAAACTATCCGTATTATTTAAGCCAATTTTATCGTCAAGTGCATTAGGATATCCGGCACAGTTTATTGAAGCAATGTCTGATACATACCAATGATAGCCGTCACATTTTATCGTAACTTTTGTCTCGACGTTATTTATCTTATAGCAATAGGGTTAATAATCATTTGGACAGCTCCTGAGATTCGCGCCGGCCCAAGAACAAACATAAATTCATAAGCTTTGTCGGCAGCGAGCTCCCTAGTATCCATGTTTTCAAGTATATAAATACCATTATAATTAATTAGTATCTGGTGGACGGGGAAGAGTATATTTGGATCCTCTCCTGGGATAAGTTCAAGCGCTGAATTGTCAGAGCCTACCGCCATTACTTCTTTTTCGACTAAGTAGTTAGCGCCATCTGCTGTAATTCCAGGCTGCTCTTTGATGAACTTTTCGGGTTCTGACTCTAGGTAAGTCAGCCAACCAGAATGGAATAAGACGACATCGCCTTTTTCAATATTTACGCCCAATTTTTTCTCACACGCGACGATATCCTGCCGATTGTAGGGAGTTTTAGCAGGTAATACTTCTTTCCCTTTACAAGCAGCCATATCGAGAAGCACACCGCGAGTGACCACGGGTGGATAGTCTTCCACACCCATCTTAGTAAGCCCGTCGACTTTGGCAAAATCGCTTGCTTTATATCCGTTATAAAAAACTCCATCAGTGGCGGCATGCCCAAGGCCATCAATTTGAGAACCTACACCCATCCAACCAGAGACATGATCATCGAAGTAATTGAATTTATTGCTTCCAATAGGATGATGATGGCTGTATTGATTTGGATACAGCACATGAACTTCAAAGGTTCGTGTCCCGTATGCGGGAGTGTCGCTATTAGTCTCTATTCCTAATCTGTACGTTTTACCTGTTTTTACAAGTTTACTCGCTTTGAGCGTTAGTTCAGGTCCGAGCATGTTAAAGGAACCTAGTGTATCGGTTGGCCCCCATTTAGATGGCCACCACTTGTCTTCGGCGCTGACAGTTGCAACAGCAAGAAGCACGATAACTAAACTAGCGAAATACTTCATCTCAGTCCCCTTATATAAAGTAGAACCCCATTTAATTAGAAATTGAGTACTTGGGCAAGTTTAATTTTGATAAGTTTGGCCTAAGAAAACTCGCGCCGGACGCTATTAGAATGTGCACCCAGATCAGGGACTTTTAAGTTTTGATTTTCGTCTCCGACTCTCCGGATAAGACTGAAATTATTGCCGGAACTTAAGACGTTTTTACGCTTCAAAGCGTCGTGCTTGGAAAGATCTTTTAAGGTATTTATACTACCGCAAGCTACGCCAGCTTTCTGCAGTGAGTCCATAAGTTGGTTGCGATCTGAAAGCTTGAACACAGCTTCAATTTCTAGCTTTAAAGCGTTTCGATTTTCAGTTCGTTTCATATTCGAATCGTAGAGAGGATCAGAAGCTAGCGCCGGTTTATCCAGCACTTGTTCACACAATCTTACCCACTCCATATGATTTTGCACTACTATGAAAATTTTCCCGTCTTTGGTGTCATAGGCACCGTATGGACATATTTGTCCATGATCCATACCAGTTCCTTGCAGTAATTTACCGGCATACTCATAGTAGGAGAGGGGTACGGATAGCCATTCGGAGAGGACTTCAAACAGTGATACTTCGATATGAGAACCACTTCCTGGTTTAATACCTCTTTTAATTAGCTTCTTGAGGATCTCCCCATAAGCAGTGAGGCCAGTCGCAATATCAACAATTGATGCGCCGACTTTCGATGGTTCGCCTGGGGAACCTGTCACAGAGCACAAACCTGTTTCTGCTTGAATTAAAGCATCATACGCTTTCATTTTAGAGTAACTTCCCTCGCTACCATAACCACTTATAGAACACATTATAATATTGGGGTTTAATTCTTGGACTGAATGGTAACCGAAGCCAAGCCGTTCCACAGCACCAGGTCGAAGATTTTGTATAAAAATATCTGCCTTCTTGATCAGGTTCTGCAATAACGCGATGTCCATCTCGGATTTTAAGTCAACAGTAACCGATTCTTTTCCAGAATTCAGCCAGACAAAATAGGCACTATCACCGTCAAGAATATCGTCATATTTTCTCGCAAAATCTCCCTCTGGGCGTTCAAGTTTAATAACCCGGGCACCACCTTCGCGCAATAATCTCGAACAATAGGGTGCTGCCACTGCCTGCTCAAGACTAATAACTAGAAGGCCATCAAGATCACTTGTCATTGCAATAGTTTGCCTGGCACGAATCTAGTATGACCTAGGCAGACCTAGTTCTCTTTCTGCAAGGTAAGACAGGATCAGATTAGTTGAGATAGGTGCAATCTGGTATAGCCGCGCCTCTCGAAACTTCCGTTCGACATCGTATTCCTCCGCTACTGCAAAGCCTCCAAAGGTCTGCATACAAGTGTCTGCAGCGGCCCACGAAGCCTCTGAGGTAAGAAGTTTTGCCATATTGGCATAGGTACCTGAGGTGTCTCCCGATTCATATAAGCGGCATGCCTTGTCTAAAACAGCCTCCGCTGCTTCGGTTTGAGCGAACGCTCGTGCTATGGGAAACTGGATACCTTGATTGCGGCCAATAGGACGACCGAAAACCTCTCTCTCACTAGCATAATCAGATGCTTTTTTAATAAACCAGCGTGCATCACCCACGCATTCGGCTGCAATAAGGATCCGTTCCGCGTTCATCCCTGAAAGAATATACTTGAACCCCTTGCCTTCTTCTCCAATCAAGCTATCGGCAGGTATTGGCACATTATCGAAAAAAACTTCAGTAGTTGCATGATTTAGCATTGTTCTAATTGGGTTGATGGTCATTCCATTTTTAAGAGCATCTCTCATATCAATAAGAAAGACTGAAAGGCCATCAGACTTCTTTTTCACTTCATCTTTTGGTGTAGTCCGCGCAAGGAGTACCATTAAGTCTGAATACTCAGCGCGAGAGGTCCAAATTTTTTGTCCATTGACGATATACTTATCGCCTTCTTTTACAGCCATAGTAGTAATGCTGGTAGTGTCTGTACCAGCCGTCGGTTCGGTGACTCCGAATGCTTGCAGCCTTAAGTCCCCAGAAGCAATTTGTGGCAAATATTTCTTTTTTTGTTCCTCACTACCATGACGAAGGACCGTCCCCATTGTATACATCTGAGCGTGGCAAGCGGCAGCATTTCCTCCAAATTCGTGGATCGCTTTGAGCGTCTCAGAGCCGACGGTTATCGGCAGACCACTGCCTCCATATTCTTCGGGTATTAAAGACGCCAGCAAGCCAAGCTCTGTCAGTCGTGTCACAAACTCAGTCGGATATTTGCGTTCACGATCTTTTTCTCGCCAGTATTCTCCGGAAAACTCTTCACAGACTTTAAATACTGTATCTCGTATTTGGGATATTGTTTCTTGCAGTTCTTCTTGGCTCATATTTAGGTAGCTCACCGTTTGTTTTGTTTATTAAAACGACCTGTAATTAGACAGGATTCTATAAAAAAAGGGTTGCCGCTATCACGGCAACCCTCCCCAGTTTACTTTAGTATCATGTTCCGCTAACTCGCGGCCACAATTTTATCTAAAACAGGCATCAGATAACTATTGAATAGCTCTGGATTTTCACTCATTGGAAAGTGCCCAATTTCTTCCATTATAATACATTCTGAGTTTTTAGTTTTCGCAGCACTCTCTTCAGTCATCTCCGGTGTGCACGCGAAGTCATAAACACCTGTCATGTAGTACATAGGTACTTTACCAGAAAGTTTTTCGGTGCGACCTCTAAAATCATGATCTTGACTATAGAAATACAGATCGCCTTTGAATATTCCTGGTCCTCCCTGCGCGTAATACCACCAAGTCTCCCATCGATACTTATCAGGACTTTGCGGAGCCATCAACCCAAAGACAGACTGCGCTGCAGCCTCACCGCCGTGGATGTGGGAGTGTCTTAACCAGTCAATATGCCAGCCTAACGAATGCTCGCAAGCTTCTACGGCTATCAAGGCTCTGAGCTCATCTTCATGTTTTTCCGCCAAGTGAAGGCAAATGTTACCACCCATTGAACTCCCCAGGATTACCGGCTTATCGAGTTCTAATGCGTGACAGAATGCCATCACTATGCCCATATAAAATTCCGCAGTGAGTTTGTACTCTTCGTCTTCTTTATACCAATCATATGGAGGAATGGATTTGCCATGACGAGGAATATCAATAGCAATTACTCTGAAGTTGGCGTTTATTGCAGGATCACACAGTTGGTGTCTCCATTCTCTGGAGTCGGTTCCAGCGGTATGTAAACAGACCATTGGTATTCCTTGTCCCGCTTCTTCAAAAAATATTCTGTACTCGGTTCCGTTATAAGGAACCCAGACATAACGTCCAGTTATTGGTTCAATTTTTCCCATTTTTATGTCTCCTAATTCGTTCCCTAATTAAATCTCACGCATCCGATCGAGTGCCCAGCATAGTGCACGCATATTTTGCCAGAGGACCATTTGGTCTCCCTCTAGCGTTAATCTACCGTGAAGAGGATGGGCCATAGCCCAAATATCGTTATACATAGGTGGTGGCGTTTTTTGACAGAATTTTTCCCAGCTGACAGCCGGGCCTTTTATAGCAAGTTGGTAGCAAGTTTCGGGGGTAAATTCACTCTCTATATTAGCTATCTTCCCTTTATAAAATTCGATGACATATTCAGTTTCACCAAACCCAAAAAGTAGATTGGTTGTGAAATGCTTTCCGATCCAACTCATTGGACCATTAGTGTTTACCAGCTTTTGCCAGTTCTCCATCCAAGACTTTTCAAACATGAGTTACCTCCTCATTCATTCTCGAGCGCCTTACTCTTAACTTATAAGTTACTACTATTCGCATAGGTACAAATTTACTGCTTTATTTATAATTAGTATTTTAAATCAATTACCACACTTTCTCATAAAAATTTAGAGCCAGTCAGGCAAAAAATTGGGTAAATATAGCTTCACCTCAATTATCTTACATTACTTCAAATACTTTGAGACTCTTTATACCAGACTCAATCAGCTGTACCTAGTGGCAGCGAAATAATATTTATGTTAACCACTAGGATTTTTTTACTAGCACGGACAAATTATCTTTAGCTCGTTTTAGATTTAAGTCGACTTTGAACCGTGTCATCTCGATGGGTGCTATGTATTCGGTAGGGAGCAAGTGATACCTCGCACCGGCCAAAACAAGTGCTTTATACCAATCATATGGCACTTGCTGGTGATCGACGAATGATTGTTGCGCCACATACACATTACACGGACCGACACTGGGGACATGCACTATAGACGATCGATAGCCTTTACCTATACCTTCAATCACGTCAAGTTGTTTAAGGTCTTTTATCGATATTTTATACACGGCGCCATACACGACATCCTTATTACTTTTTACGATACTGCACTTGCCAGATCCGTCGCGGCCAATTTTAGAAAAATTAAGACTCCAGCCGTGCAATATCGCTGTAGTGCTAAAAGCCGCTGAACTAATTCTTGCTTGAAGGCGAGCGGGATGCAAATTAGAGCCGTAAGCTAGATAACGTATCACCCGCATATTGTTATTTGGCACATTGTTATTAGGCTTGCTCATGATTTAGCCATGCTGAGTTTTTATATTTTAGTTGCTATTATAGCGCCCAGACCATTTTATAAACATGGAGCAACAATGACTCAAAGTATCGAACAGATTTCATCGCAAGAGGAAAGCCAAGTTATTGACGCTATTGACGTCTGGCTCAGGAAAGAGGTAGCTCACCAAGTAAAGCATTTCGACCACGAAGATGAATACCCACATGAAATAGTCGCTCAAATGAAAGATATGGGACTGTTTAGTCTTATGTATCCAATAAAGTATGGGGGGTTAGGGTTCTCGGCCAGTTCTTACACCAAGGTGATAACAAAATTAAGCGAAACGTGGATGAGCCTAGCGGGCGTGATTAATACCCACATGATGTTGGGGCAACTCATCGAACGATTCGGCACCCCAGAGCAACAATCTTACTTTTTACCCCGGCTTACTAATGCTGAGTTACACGGTGCGTTGTGCTTGACGGAGCCCGACGCCGGCACGGATCTGCAAGGGATCAAAACACATGCGAAACGAGACGGTGACCGGTACGTTCTAAATGGATCTAAAATGTGGGTCACTAATGGGATGTATGGGTCCCTATACGCGGTCCTCACTAAGACGGATCCGAATGCCCAACCTGCACACCGAGGGATGACGATGTTTTTAGCCGAAAAGGACACCGGCTTTAATGTGGACGGTAAGTTGAAGAAACTTGGCTATCGGGGCGTTGAGAGTGCGGCGCTAAGTTTTGATGACTATTCGATCTCCGCTGATCGGGTTCTTGGTGGGGTTGAAGGTAAAGGGCTTCAGCATGCGATGGGAGGATTGGAATTAGGACGTATAAATGTTGCGGCTCGGGCTGTAGGCGTTGCGCGGGCTGCGATGGATGACGCGGTCAAATATGCACAAGAAAGAGAGACGTTTGGCAAGCCTATTTGTGAGCACCAGTCGATACAAATAAAGCTCGCGGATATGGCAACAAGAGTTGAAGCGTCTCGACTGTTAGTTGAACAGGCTGCGGACAAATATGATAAAGGAGAGCGCTGTGACATGGAGGCAGGCATGGCAAAATTGTTCGCGTCTGAATCGGCGCTCGAAAATGCCACAGAGGCGATGCGAGTTCACGGAGGCTACGGTTATTCCAAAGAGTTTGACGTAGAACGGTATTATCGGGATGCACCCCTTATGTGCATAGGCGAAGGAACAAACGAGCTTCAACGGCTACTAATAGCTAAACAGCTGGTTAAACGATCTCCTATCTAGCACTTTTAGCCATAAGCGATTGCCTCGATCTCAACTAGAGCTAGCGGGAGAGCTAATTGCGAGCAGACCGTCGATCGTGCTGGGGGCAGTTTTGGAAAGGCCTTTTGATACACTTCGTTAAACTCAGAGAAGTTGCTCAAATCGGTAAGCCAAATGGTTGTTTTTACTATGTTGGATATGTCGAGAGACGCCTCTTGAAGAATGTTAGCAATGTTCTGTATGCAGTGACTGGTTTGAGCTTTTATCCCACTCGGGATAGTCCCGGCCTCGTCGAAACCAAGTTGGCCTGACAGGAATACAAAGTCACCCGCTCTAACTGCCTTAGATAGCGGCAAAGGAGTTCCGTCGGCTAAAGTAAAATTACCGCCAATGATTTCGTGTTTCATAGTTTTTGTTCCTTTATGAGAAGTCTTTTTAAACCGATTGTTAGCAGTGGCAGTGTGAATATAGCCATGAAGCCCCAAGAAAGAGCTCCATAGCCTTTGGCAATGAGGTTAATGAGTCCAAACTGGGAAAGTAACAGGCTCGCCATGGTTATGCTAAATGATGAGAAGCTTCGAGCTCTGTTAGAAAGCCCGCGATTTCGAATCTCTTTGAGCCATGAGTCTATGCGATCATTTACTCCTTGAAGCACTCCGATTGCGGTAAGGAGAATAGTGCCAATCAGGATGAAGAAATAGATGTGAACAGCAAAATGTATTCCAGACTGCTCTACTAAATGATACGTTGGTACTGGCAGTCGATTTATCTCAGGGTAAAATCCGACAAAGCCAACATGCAGCAGTAGGGCCGGCAACACCCCAAAAAGTCCTGCTATTATTCCACTTTTGACTGCTTGGTCGCTAGTTTCAATTTCCGATGCCGCGTACATCAGTACAGGGATGAGTGCACTATTATATATGGCGAATCGCATGCCACTGACAGATGCTCCTAGCCAGTCAATAGTATCGGTGTTGCCTAGTAACGATAGATCTTTTATGGAGACCATCGAAACTATTAGTGATACTAGAAATCCCATTAGGAGAAGAGTCCAAATAGTGAGCGCGAACTTGACTATGGAGCGACCGAAATATGTAAAGCATAATATCGCGAGTGAAAGGATAAGCCACACTTGGTAAATCCCGATATCAAATGCAGTCTCTGCTAGTGTGGTCGTAGCAGAAGTGACAATTGCAAGCACTAGCACCAATAGCAAAACAAAAAGGACTTCGTAGATTATCCAAACCGGCCCTAATAGCTCTTTTAAAAAGTCCCGATAGTTGAAGACTTTAAACCTAACTGCGAACGCAAAGCTTGCTGACAAAACCACAACAAATATACTGGCAATGACTGCGATCGCCAACAAACCTCCAGCAGGCCCAAATCGTGTCACGTATTCGACTATTTCCCGACCAGTACCATAGCCTCCGCCTATAATGACACTCTGAAAAATAGCGGCCGGGATGATGTAAATCGCACAAAATTTGCGCCAGTGCATTACCTACGTCCTAAAATTGAAATAGTTTACTTACCTTTGAATTCTGGAGTGCGCTTCTCAAAAAAAGCATTGACCGCTTCCATATGGTCCTCAGTATGCTGCAACGTCACTTGTAAGGCAGCAGACATTTCCATAATTGAGTCAAAACTTGCCATTGTGCCGTCTCGCATCAGCTTTTTAGTCATCCTTAGTGCTTGAGGGGGTTGAACACAAATTTTTTCAGCCAAAGCTTCTGCCTCAGCTAAAACATCTTTATCGGGATACACTTCAGATACCAAACCCCAATCTTTAGCGGTATCGGCGTCAATTAGATCTCCAGTGAAGAATAGCTGAGCTGCCCTAGACCAGCCGATCTGCCGAGGCAGCAACCAGGCGCCGCCATCACCGGGCAGTATGCCTAGCTTTAGAAAAGTCGCTCCAAACTTCGCTGATTTTGCAGCTAACCTGATATCGCAGAGGGAAGCGATGTCACCACCCAGACCTATTGCCGCCCCATTGATGGCACCAACAATGGGTACTTCGATATTCCACATTGCTTTTACGATACCATGGATACTTTCTCGGTAGTGGTCTCGCAGCTGGAGGGCATTGCCACCAAAGTGACCAGTTCTTTCTTTCATCGACTTTAAATCACCACCAGCTGAGAAAGCTTTTCCTGCACCAGTCATAATGACACATCTTAAATTTTTATTACCGTTTATAATATTAGCAGCTTCGGAGAAGCGTTCCCCATCACGCGCGTGCCCCAAGGGGTTCCTCGTGTCAGGCCGATTAATAGTTAGCCTGGCGATGACACCTTCAGTTTCAAGAATTAATTCATCGTCAATTGAGATTTCATTTTTCATAATAAACTCCGTCAGTTAAGCCGTAATAATAGGCCAGATTTCGTTGCCGCCGCTTTCTACAGCAAGCTTACCTAGCTCTTGTCCCCAATACGCTACACCCCCATATTCTGTGCGCCACGCCCACATTCTGCGGGTAAGGAAATGAAGCCCGTATTCGTATGTAAACCCAATAGCACCATGGATTTGATGACTTAGGCGCGTAATTTTTTCCACCGCCTCACTAGCTCGGCATTTCGCGGCTGCTATTTCAAATCGCGCATTACGTTGGTCATCAGTTATTCCTGAGAGGTCCAGCCGAGCACAAGCGGCAATTGCGATAGCATCGACAGATGCTACTAGGCCAGCTAAGTCTGCGAGGTGGTGTTGAATTGCTTGGAATTTAGCCAGTGATCTACCAAATTGCTCTCGGTCGCTGGCGTATGTTACCGCGAGGTCTAAAGCGGCAGCACTGGCTCCACCTATTTGTATACTTCGCACCAAAGCGCCTAGGTATAGCAAAGAGTCGTTGTCTAGATTGGTCGGAAATCTATCTAAAATTCTGGCTTCCCCTGAAATTCGATCTCGGGGGTCACGCCCTAAATTATTTTGAGTTTCCACTTCTTGCTTTTGCGCTTCCAAGATGAAAAGTTCCGAGTCATGAATCGCCATGTAGTAGCTGCAGCGACTTCCCCACGGAACAATACTTTTGTTCAGAGAAAACTTACTTTCTTGGATGGAAAATCCTTGAGTCAATAGGCCAGGAATTCCTTCGGGCAGTTCTGCTCCAGATTGTCTCGCTACCCATTGTCCCAAAATTGCTTCAGATACGGGGAGGGGAACGGTATATCTCCCACAAGCTCTTAGTACGGGGTATGCGTCACTCCAAGAGGCTTCGATACCACCCGAGGATTCACTTGCCAGGACCTTATCGATTCCTTGCTCTATCACCTTGTCCCAGAGTGACTCAGGCCATTCCACTTTTTCGTAGCGAGTGAGAGCATCCCAATCAAGTTCATCCTCAAATAACCGAGACACACTCTCGTGCAACATATTCTGTAATTCGTTCATCTGATCCCCATCCCTTTAGCGATTATTCCACGCATTATTTCCGGTGTACCCCCTCTTAATGAAAAAGACGGTGCGATTTGTATTAAGTTCCCAAGGATCTGTTGGTATGGAACCCCATAACCCTCAAGGGTTGGTTCTAGGTCGCAGAGTTCTTGTGCTAGGCCTGGCAGGCTTTGCTCGAATTGGCATCCTAGGTCTTTCACCACGGACGCGGCTAATGTTGGATTCTCGCCCGCGTGTAGTTGCGAGGCAATGCTTAGAGACATTGTTCTAAGTGTCGTTGCCCACGCAACCTGAGTTCCTATTTTTGCTAATATTGCCGGATTTGCACAATCTTTTAATACGTCGATGAGTTCACGTAAAAGGTAGAAGCAGGACAAATATCGCTCTGGCCCGCTTCGTTCTAGCGCTAGTTCTTCGGTCACCTGCTTCCAGCCTTCTCCTTCAGTGCCTATTAATGCATCGGCAGGGAGCTCTACATCGACAAAGGATACTTCGTTGAAATTTTTTCCACCCGCAAGATTTTCTATCGTTCTGGGCGTTATACCTCTAGTTTTTTTCAGATCTATCAAAAATTGAGATAGTCCCGCATGCTTTTTATCTGGATCGGGGTCGCTTCTGAATAGCGCTATCATATAGTCGGCGCGATGCGCCTGACTGGTCCATATTTTTGTTCCGTTGACGAGCCAACCGTTTTCAGTTTTTTCCGCTTTGGTTCGCAGAGAAGCTAAGTCGGAGCCAGAATTAGGCTCACTCATCCCAATACAAAAGCACGCCTTGCCAGCTGTTATTTTAGGAATGATCTCTTTCTTTTGCGTCTCATTACCGTATCGAGTCAAAAGTGTTCCACTTTGTCTATCTGCAACCCAGTGAAAACCTGTTGGTGCACCGGCCACCAAGCATTCCTCGACAACGACATAGCGCTCGAAGGCCGAGCAACCTTGTCCGCCATATTGTTTAGGGAGCGTCATGCCCAGCCATCCGCGTTCACCGAGCTTGGCACTGAATTCTGCGTCATATGCTTCCCAACTGTGGCTCCGTTTCACCACTGAATATTCTTGCAACTCATCCGTTAAAAAAGCCCGAACTTCTTGCCGTAATAAATGCAAATCATCTGGTAATTGACAAGGATCAAACCTTAGTTTATCTGCAATAGACTCCATAATTAAACCTTATATTTTTCAGTTATTTGAAATATTAAAGTGATATTTTAGATTAAGTTAAACTAATTGAGCATACTTCCAAGCTTCTTCCGCAAATACCTCCACATACTCTGTTGAACGGTAAGCATCAGCGCTGGCGGCAGTACCATCTTCCACCCGTTTGACTATACCCTGATAGATGGCGGCGAGTCTCCACATAGTGTACGCCTTGTAAAATTCTAAGTTTTCAATTTCATTACGATCGGTAAGTTTGCAGTACATTGAAATGTATTCTTCTTCTGTAGGTATCCCCATCTCTGACAGATTGAGTCCGGATAAACTTGAGACACCTTCCATGTTCGGAAGCATCCAAGGAGCAAGATGATAAACAAAATCGCCCAAAGGATGCCCCAGCGTAGATAACTCCCAGTCGAGTACTGCTATCACTTTGGGTTCTGTCGGATGACATACCATATTGTCAAGTCTGTAGTCGCCGTGTATCACTGAAAGTTCTTGGGAGTCTGGGATGTTGTCGGGAAGCCATTTGTTTAATTTGTCCATTAGAGGAATCTTTTTAGTTTCCGATGCTACATAAATTTTGCTCCATCTATGAACTTGTCTTGCGATATAATTTTTGGTCTTACCGAATCCGTCAAGGCCAATCTCTGATGGGTTTATTTTCTGCAGGCGCGCTAAAGTTTCCAACTTTGAGCGATAGATATTTGTTCGCTCCGATTTGGTTTGATCGGGTAATGAAAGATCCCAAAAAATCCTACCATCTACCATTTCCATGACATAAAACATAGTTCCGATTACATTCACATCTTCACAAAGTGCATATGCTTTCGGTATGGGGAAGTTGGTTTGTCCTAAGGCAGCGATAACACGATACTCTCTATCCACCGCGTGTGCTGAAGGCATAAGGATACCTGGGGGTTTCCTTCTCAATACATAGCGATTAGTTGGAGTAATGAGTTGATACGTCGGGTTGGATTGACCACCTTTGAATTCTTTGACAGTCAATGGGCCAGCGAAATCTGCCACATTTGCGTCCATCCAAGCACTAAGCTTAAGTTGATCGAACGATAAGTGTTCTTGTACCTCTTTCGTTCCAGAAAATTTGTGCTGTCTTTCAGTCATTGTCATGCTTTCCTATTGTATTAATTACGCTACGATATTAGTGTCGTGCAGCTTTCCGATTGTCGCACTATCTAGGTTAAGCAATTCAGATAGTATCTCGTCAGTATGTTGACCTACAATTGGCGCTGGTTGAGGCGACTGCCTTTCTATTTCTGAAAAATGCATTGCACCGCTGGGCACAGGGTATTTTCCGATGCCGGGCTGTTCAATAGTTTCAAATATAGGGTTGTCGTCGGAACAATCGGGATCTTCTTCTACCAATTTTTTTACGGATTGGTATTTATCCCAACAGATCCCGCATGCATCAAACATTTTTCCCACAACTTCTAGGGGATTTCTGCTAAACCATGGCTCAAGCAACCGTGACAATTCCACACGACCTTCGAAACGCCCACCTTCAGTGGAGAAGTCTAGTTGCATAAGATGTTCTAGCTGTGCCACCTCATCACTAATTCCGGTCGCTTTAAGTAAGCCGGCCCATTGTTTCGCATTTATCGCTATCAGCATTATTCGTTCGCCGTCCGACGTTTTAAAGTCTCGACCAAGCGCGCCGTACAAGTAGTTACCATGTCGTTGTCGTTCGTGCTTGTTGATCCTGACCTCTCCAATGTAACCTAAGTGTCCCATCGTACTTAGCGCTACATCAGCTAAAGCCAACTTAATTTGCTGACCTTTACCTGTTAGTCTCCTATGCCTCTCAGCAGCCAATATATCTATGGCTGCAAGGTAGGCTGTGGTGATGTCCCAAGCGGGGAGCACATGATTTACAGGCCGGTCGTCATCTGGATGGCCAGTGAGATAAGGAAAGCCGACTTTTGCGTTTACCGTATAATCTAGTGCAGTACCACCATGGCGATCTCCGACGATTTCGTGTTGTATAAGGTCATTACGTATTTTTGACAGCTCTTCGTATGAAAGCCAACCTCGTGCTGGTAAGTTGGTTGAGAAAATTCCTGCGTCTGATCCCTCAGCGCAGATCAACTGAGAGACGATTTCTTTTCCTTCGTCCGACTTTAAGTCTACCGCGATAGATCGCTTACCTTTGTTCATCTCCGCCCAATAGATACTCGTATTATCTTCAGTGACTGGCCAGCGACGATAATCCATGCCACCACCGATCTGATCAAATCTGATCACGTCAGCACCTAATTGGGCCAACGTCATTCCACACATTGGGGCTGCAATAAATGCGGAACCTTCAATTATTCGTAGACCTTTTAATATTGGCTGCATAGTATTTTGCTACCTGTGAGTGAGTGTTTATTCTATGCCCGCGTTACCGTTATTCAGCACTAATACGTCTCTTTCTATAGACGACGCTCTAAACTGGATTTTGGAACCTTCGCACCATATCTCAGTGCGTAATGTTTCTCCCGGCATAAATGGCGCAGAAAATCGCACACCCAACGACGTAAGCCTATGCGCTTGATAATCGCAACAACTTCGGATGATTGCGTGCATAGCGACTCCTAACGTACAGCGACCATGCAAGATTGGCGCACTAAAGCCAACAGACGTTGCAACACTTGGATCGGCGTGAAGGGGATTCATGTCGCCATTTAATCGGTATAGTAACGCCGCTTGAGGAAGAGTGGGTAGATCGCAAACTATGTCGGGCTTTCGTTCCGGTGGAGCGGGCATAGCATTTCTTGGTTTGCTGTCTCCTCCGAACCCCCCATCACCTCGGGCTAACGTATTAGATGTCACTGTTGCATAGTGCTTACTTTTATCTGCCGAATATAGGTCTTTCTTTGAATATACGAAGCATCCTTTGTCAGAACCTCGGTCAACAACATCCTCTACCACCGTTTTGCCGTAGATCTTACCTTCAATTGGCAGTGGGCAATGGATTTCGATAAATTCTTCAGCATGCAGCGCTTTTTGCCATTCGAAGCCATAGCTTTTTTCTTTCATCCAGAAGCCTGGATAATTGACAACCATTGCCATTCCTGGCAACGATTGGCCACCATCTTCATAGACATAAGGCAATTGTCTGGAGTCCAGCGGATCACTACCGAATCCAAGCGAGAGAGAATAAAGTAGCGTATCTTTGATGTCCACTTGAGTGACACTTTCGTGAATAGTTTTACCGATAAGGTCAGAATGATCTTTCATGAGGATACCTTATAATTGTGGAGCCGAAGGTTTTACCTATAGCTCTCAAGTTAAAATTTCTACTATTTTATCTATACTGGGTCCCAAGGCCAGATATCTTGAGACCGTGCAAGGTCATAAAAGTCTGACTTGAGTGCAGGAGCGGCGTGCTCAGCAATAGTTTCTGGGGTCCAACCCTCGCCGCGGTGTATAGACCGGATAGGTCGATTTTGGCCCATGAGAAAAATTTCATTATTCCTTACTGCAAAGATTTGTCCCGAAACCTCATGGGCTTGATCGGAGAGCAGGTATATTGCCATTGGGGCAATTTTATCTGGCGTCATTTCTTTCAGCCTCTCTACGCGTTCCTTTTGGGCCTCGTCGGTGATGGGGATTGTGCCTATCATGCGAGTCCAAGCGAAAGGGGCTATACAGTTACTCCGCACATTATAGCGCCCCATATCCAAGGCAATACTTTTTGAAAGAGCGACTATTCCTAGCTTGGCCGCCGCATAGTTAGCCTGTCCAAAGTTCCCAATCAAGCCACTAGTCGAAGTCATGTGCACAAACGAGCCAGTTTCTCGTTCCCGAAAATGATCTGCCGCCGCGCGACTTACATAAAAAGTACCGTTTAAATGGACATCAATTACAGCCTGCCATTCATCTAAGCTCATTTTATGAAACATTCTGTCTCGTAATATTCCCGCGTTATTAATTACGCAGTCGAGCTGACCAAAATTATTTATAGCGTCAGAGACCATAGCTTTTGCATCGTCATAGTTTGATACACTTCCGAAATTAGCAACAGCTTCGCCCCCTAGCGCAGTTATTTCCTTGACTACTTCTTGAGCAGGACGTCCCTCGATATCTTGTCCATCGGTGCTGGCGCCTAAATCGTTCACTACCACCTTGGCTCCAGCTTGTGCCATCGCAAGAGAATAATCTCGACCAATTCCTCGTCCTCCACCTGTCACTAGGACTACCTTTCCAGCAAGCATATTCATTCTGTTCTCCCGTAATATAGTTTAGCCCAAGGCTTAGGCCGTTATTCATCCCGCGCGCGAATCATATATGTTTTCAATACGTTCTAATAAGCCTTTTTAGTCTACGCGGCTTATAGTTTTTATCATCTGAGCCTATTTGGTATCATATCATTCCGATATCGTTATTCAATACAGTAACGGCCCGCGCGAATATATTGAAGGAGTTGATGGTGGCGAACCCGATTTCAAGTTTACATATACAGGCCATAAAAGGTATTCCACTAATCCATGATGGCGATCAGTTGGACTCGATTATCCTGAGCAGTCTTAAATCAAATGGAGTCGAACTTGAAAGCGGGGACATTGTGGTCGTTGCGCAAAAAATAGTATCTAAAGCCGAAGGAAGGTTAGTTAGGCTAAGTGATGTCAATGCAGGAGACGATGCCACGAAATTGGCTGAAGAAACCGAAAAGGACCCAAGGCTGGTGCAGCTCATTCTAGATGAGTCGACTGAGGTAGTGCGAAAAAAAGCCGGCGTATTGATAGTACGACATAATCTCGGACATATTGGGGCTAATGCTGGTATCGATCAATCAAATATCGAGAATGATGATGAATACGCGCTTCTATTGCCCTCCGATCCTGATAGTTCTGCAGTGAAATTGAAATTTCAACTTGATTCTGCATTGGATGTCGATCTGGGGGTGTTAATTGTTGACAGTCATAACAGACCCTGGAGGATGGGCACAATAGGTGGAGCAATCGGCTGCGCTGGATTTCAAGTGTTAGACGATCAAAGAGGCGGGGTTGATCTTTTTGATAGAGAGCTGAAAGTAACGCTTATAAACAGGGCCGATTCCATTGCGGCATTAGCTACTTTAATAATGGGCGAAACCACAGAGATGACACCAGTCGCGGTGGTAAAAGGGTTTGTCAATGATGAACTTGATGGCAGAGCAAGTGATATCAATCGTCCGAAAGAAGAAGATTTGTTCCAATAAGCACTGGTAAACAGTATGAAAAAATTTTTAGCAATTTCTGGTGGAGTCGGTGGAGCAAAACTTGGTCTGGGTTTGACAAAAATATTAAGTGAAGACCAATTGTCATTTCTGGTGAATACGGGAGATGACTTTAAGCACGCTGGCGTCAACATTAGCCCAGATATTGATACGTTAATGTATACATTGTCAGGCTTAAGTAATCAGGAACTGGGCTGGGGACGGGCTGACGAATCGTGGGCTTTTTTGGACTCATTTGAAACTTTAGGAGGAGAATCGTGGTTCCAATTAGGTGACCGAGATCTTGCGGTACATCTACGTAGAACTGAGTTGCTTGATAGCGGACTATCACTTTCAGAGGTGACAGCTGAGCTTTTTAACCGACTTGGGGTCAAATATCGGTGCTGGCCAATGAGCGAAACTCAGGTATCCACAAAAGTCTATACTGATAATGGTTTGCTAAGCTTCCAGCATTATTTTGTGCGCGATCATTGCCGTCACGAAGTTAAATCCATCATGTTTGATGGAATAGAACAGGCGCAGTCGCCGCAAGGTCTAATTCAGTATTTTGGCGACCCAGATTTGGCGGGAGTAATTATTTGCCCCTCTAATCCATTTTTGAGTATTGATCCAATTTTATCCGTTAAAAGTATCCGTAAAGCATTGACGGATTGCAGGGCCCCAGTGATAGCGATATCTCCGATAATAAATGGCGAAGCTGTTAAAGGGCCAACTTCAAAAATTATGGCGGAACTTAAGTTAGAACTCTCCGCCAAAACTGTCGCGTTGCATTACGGCGGCCTAATCAATGGGTTTGTACTGGATACACTCGACAAGCAGATAGTTAGCGAAATCGAGGACACGGGATGTGCGGTTTTAGTTACGAACACTATGATGAATACACTAGACGACAAGGTAGTTCTAGCGCAGACTGTTTTAGAATTTTGTGATAATTTGGGCGAATTGAAATGTGGGTAGTTGTTCCCGTCAAACGATTTTATAACGCAAAAACTCGGCTAGCGAACATCTTATCCGACGCGGAGCGAGAATCACTTGCTCAAGTTATGCTTAATGATGTACTTTTGGCTATCTCTAATTCTCACTTGGTATCTGGCATACTTGTAATCTCAACTGAAATCCGAGCACGCTACTCAGTGGAGAGGTTAGGAGGACTTTTTCTAGAAGAAAAGCAAGCCGGTTTGTCTGCTGCGGTCGCGCAGGCTGGTGGTTGGCTTTCCAAGCACGGTCAACGTGGACTAATGATGATTCCTGGTGATGTGCCACTGGTAAGAAGCGCGGATTTAGATCATATTATTCAAAGTCACGATAGTGAGTTAGGTCTAACAATCGTTCCAGATATTGAACGAGATGGAACAAACGCGTTAGCGGTAAGCCCGGTAGATTTGATTGATTTTTCGTTCGGCCAGCAAAGTTTTACAAAGCATTTGAAGGCATCCAAAAAGAAAGGGGTGTCAACAAAGATCCTCGAGTCCAGTGGGCTTTCGTTGGATGTGGATAACGTGATGGATCTGCAAATGCTGTTATCGTTCGATAATGAAACAGAAACACTTGCGTATCTAGCGGATAGCGGTATAGCCAGGCGAGTCTTGCCAAGGCTAGATAAGAATGCTGATAATGTGGGTATAGGTGCAGCATCCCGACTCATG
>CALJHG010000014.1 GCA_938075585.1 uncultured Gammaproteobacteria bacterium
AAAACTACTTGCTGGACCGGCGGCGCAAATTTAAACCGATGCTGGTAAACTAAAATAAGATAAGCGACTAAGGCAAAGCCTAAAGCGTGTTGCCCCAAGACTGCTCCCATAGAAATATCAAGAAGAAAGCCGACAAGCCACGCCGAAATCACGCTCATTTTTTCTGGCGAATTTGCACACCAATAGGTCAAAACGACCGCCACCCATGGAATGCTTATGTCACCCAATACCGAAGGCAATGGCATCGCAACTAAAATGAAAGCTATTATAAAACTAACAATAATTGACATTCTTTGATTTATTCCCACTATACCTTACTTCTCAGTTTCTCTGTTTAGCGGATTAGTAAAATTATTAGGCGTCACTAGAAGCACCTCTCGGATCCGACCGATCTTCGATGCAGGTAAAACACGAACGTTTTGGTAGCCGGCGTCTTGTGCGGGTTCCACCGAACTCACTGAACCCACGGGATAGCCTTTCGGAAAAACATCACCCAAGCCCGACGAAACAACTTTATCACCAACTCTCACATCGTCACTCGAGTTGAGAAACAACAATGATAATGTCTTATTTTCCCTCGATCCTTCTGCTATGGAGCGCAAGCCGTTACGATCGATTATTACAGGGATAGAATGATTTCTATCCGTCGCTAGCAGGACGGTTGAAATGAAGCGACCTACATTAATAACTTGCCCCACTATTCCTTCGGCGTCAACGACTGGTTGCCCAACGAAGACACCAGAGTTAGATCCTTTGTCTAAAAAAACTACTTTAGAACTAGGATCATTCTTAACCTGAAGTACATTAGCAACCTCAACGTCTCCTCCTAAATCTGACGATGATTGAAGCATGCCCCTGAGTCGGTTATTTTCTTTTCTAGCACTATCAAATCTCATCGCATCATAGGTCAGAAACCGGTTGGCGTCTGTCAGTCTTTTATTCTCTTGCAATAACTCTAACCGCCCCATCAAACCATATTTAACCCAAGCAGAGATTTGTTGTGGGTAATGAACTACGCTATAAATGGGCCTCATGAAATCATGGCCAATAGCTCTGAAGGTATTTAAATGATTACTGTTGTTATCAACATATATTAAAAGAAACGATAAGATCACGCATCCCAAAAATCTTAAACTGTGAGCCGTAGAATTTCTGAAAATCTTTTTGATAACGAGTACCTAAAACTATAAGAGCCACGAAGCTAGTCTAATGCGAGCATTTCTGGTCCGTGTTCTTCTATCATTTCTAAAATACGCCCACCACCTCGCGCGACGCAAGTGAGGGGATCGTCGGCGACTAGGACCGGCAGCCCAGTCTCTTCTATAATTAACCTATCTAAATCCTTGAGAAGTCCACCCCCTCCGGTTAGGACCATACCCCGTTCCGCAACATCTGAACCTAATTCGGGAGGAGTCTGCTCAAGGGCAATTTTTACCGCATCAACGATCCCAGACAAAGGCTCTTGAAGTGCCTCTAATATTTCATTCGAATTAAGCGTAAATCCTCTCGGTAAACCTTCTGCCAAGTTTCGCCCCATGACTTCAATTTCTACCACTTCCTCACTTGGATACGCACATCCAATAACGTGCTTTATTTTTTCAGCAGTAGCATACCCAATGAGATTGCCATAATTTCTTCGCACATAAGCCACGATGGCGTCATCAAATCGATCTCCACCAATTCTCACAGAGTCCGAATATACAATTCCATTTAGCGAAATCACGGCAATTTCAGACGTACCTCCGCCGATATCTAAAACCATTGATCCTCTAGCATCGCTGACAGGGAGTCCAGCTCCTACTGCAGCGGCCATTGGCTCTTCAACCAGATAAACATCCCGCGCACCGGCACCTTGAGCCGATTCTTTAATCGCTCTTCTTTCAACTTGTGTCGAGCCACAAGGTACGCAAACTAAAACACGTGGACTGGGCTTAAACAGTGTTGACCCATGAACTTTAGTAATAAAATGTTGTAACATCTTCTCAGTGACCGTAAAGTCAGCAATTACGCCATCTTTAAGAGGTCTAATCGCCTCGATATGGCCAGGGGTTCGTCCCAACATTAGCTTCGCATCTGAACCAACAGCGACAACCGACCTTGACGAGTTGCCGCCGCTCCCCGCCCTAATAGCTACAACTGACGGCTCATTCAAAATAATCCCCTTGCCGCTAACATATATAAGCGTATTCGCGGTGCCCAAGTCGATAGACAAGTCGTTAGAAAAAAGACCTCGTAGCATTTTAAACATTAGAATTTACCTTCTAAAACTTTCATAATTTTCAAGAGTAATTACCATCGAATTTTTTATACAAAATTCAATACAGAGATAACGCCTACCCACATTTACTAGTATCATGTCCGGTGACAGTTCATTTAATTGTACAATGCCACATTTATATATTGAACACCAATAAAATATAATGATAAAAAGCTTCAAGGAAAATTATGTCAATCAGCTCTAAAAATGTAGAAGAAATGGCGCGGCTAGCAAGAATTAGTATTAATAGCAAAGACATACCTTCTTACTGTGAACAACTATCAAAAATCCTTAACTTTATGAATGAGATGCAATCAATCGATACCGATACTATTGAGCCTCTGGCTCACCCGATAGAGGAAATCAACGCAACAAGGGCAGATGTCGTGACCGAAGCAGACACAAGACAGAATGCACATCAATACGCCAACCATATGCTTGACAATTTTTATACCGTTCCCCAAGTGATCGATTAACCTGATGCATGATGTAATCCTCAGCACTGTATCAACACTGAAAGAAGGTTTGCTGTCCAAAAAATATTCCAGTGTGGAGCTAACTACAGAATATCTTGACAGGATAGCAACAATCGACACCTCGACGAATAGCTTCATTACGGTATGTGAGGAAGAAGCACTGCGACAAGCCGCCCGAGCGGACGAATTAATAAAGCAAGGAAAAGCTGGTGTCTTAACTGGAATACCCTACGCGAACAAAGATATATTCTGCACTAAAAATATTCGAACCACTTGTGGCTCTAAAATGCTAGACAACTTCATAGCACCATACAACGCGACAGTCGTCGAGAAATGTATGGATGCTGGAATGGTGATGTTAGGTAAAACTAACATGGATGAATTTGCTATGGGCTCCTCTAACGAAACTAGCTATTATGGACGAGCGAATAATCCTTGGGATTTAACAAGGGTCAGTGGAGGTTCGTCTGGAGGTTCCGCTGCAGCGATCGCCGCAAGATTAGCGCCCCTAGCGACTGGCTCAGATACGGGTGGTTCGATCCGCCAGCCCTCTGCGTTCTGCGGTATAAGTGGTTTAAAACCCACCTACGGTAGAGTCTCTCGCTACGGAATGATCGCATTCGGTTCTAGCCTCGATCAAGGGGGACCCATGGCACACTGTGTAGAGGATCTTGCGCTACTACTAAGTGTGATAGCTGGACATGATCATAAGGACTCGACGTCTAACAAAAGAGGCCCTGAAGATTTCAGCCGGCACCTTAATAAGTCTATCAAAAGCAAGGTTATTGGGATTCCTAAAGAATATTTTTCTAATAATTTAAATCCTGAGATACAAATCATAATAGACGAGGCCATAAAACATATCGAAAAATTAGGTGCAAAAATTAAAGATGTAAGTTTACCCTCAACTTCTTTAGTTGTTCCAACTTACTATGTATTAGCATCAGCGGAGTGTTCATCTAACATGTCGCGGTATGATGGAGTAAGATTCGGCCACAGATGTGAAGATCCCAATAGTATTGACGATTTATATGAGCGATCGCGAGCCGAAGGGTTTGGGGATGAAGTCAAGCGAAGAATACTTATGGGAACGTACGCCCTCTCTTCTGGATACTATGATGCCTACTACGAAAAAGCTCAAAAGATCCGTAGATTAGTCAAAAACGACTATATCTCAGTGTTCAAGGATGTGGATTTTTTAATTGGACCGACCTGTCCGAGTATTGCATTCCATGCAGAGACGTTCGCGCACGATCCTGTACAGATGTATCTAAGCGACGTCTACACCGTATCTGCTAATCTTGCTGGTTTACCTTCGTTATCGTTACCCGCTGGATTTACGCAAGGTATGCCAGTTGGAATGCAAATAACTGGAAACTATTTCAAGGAATCGGAGTTGCTATCTCTTGGACATGCTTATCAAACTAATACCGATTGGCATAACCGGTACACCACCGAAAAGTTAGGAAGATAACAGTATGTTGTGGGAAACTATTATTGGACTAGAAGTGCACGTACAGTTAGCAACTAAAAGTAAGATTTTCTCCGGTGCATCTACCTCCTATGGCTCCTCTGCAAATGAGCGCGCTTGTGCCGTAGACTTGGCACTACCCGGTACTCTTCCGGTCCTCAATGAACGAGTCGTAGAGCTAGCTATTGCATTGGGACTGGCGATAGACGGTAATATAGCTTCATATTCAACATTCGCTCGAAAAAATTATTTCTACCCTGACTCTCCCAAGGGGTACCAAATCAGTCAATTTGAAGATCCTATCGTGTCAAATGGGCGATTAAAAATAGTTGCTGAGAATGACCTAAAAATAATTAACATCACGCGGGCTCACTTGGAAGAAGATGCTGGAAAGTCAGTGCACGGCGAGTACACGGATGTGACTGCAATCGATTTTAATAGGGCAGGCACGCCGCTACTGGAAATTGTCTCCGAGCCTGAGCTAAAAAATGCTAAAGAAGCAGTGTCATATTTAAAAGAGCTTTACTACCTTGTAACGTCAATTGGTATATGCGACGGCAATATGCAGGAAGGGTCATTCCGCTGCGATGCTAATGTCTCTATCCGGGAGCAAGGTGCCGAGATGTTAGGTACTCGTACTGAAGTTAAAAATATTAATTCGTTCAAATACGTTGAGAGAGCTATAAATTTCGAGGTAGTTCGTCAACGAGAAATTCTGGAAAACGGAGGCAAAGTCAGTCAAGAAACTAGACTTTTTGACCCCGAAAAAAATGAAACTCGTGCCATGAGGACTAAAGAAGATGCCCACGATTATCGTTACTTCCCAGACCCAGACCTCCCGCCAATTTTAATTAATGAAGCACAAATCGATAAAGTACGCGCCACATTGCCTGAGCTACCCTGGGATAAACGCGCACGATATGTTGAAGAATACGATTTATCCCTTGACGAAGCCTCGATGCTTGCCAACGATTACTCTGTATCCAACTACTTTGAAAAGTGTCTAGGCGAAAGTACGCTGTCCCCCAAATTTGTAGCCCACTGGATCGTAGGAGGGTTATTTAGTTTACTAAACAAACATTCCACTACTATATCGTTCTCGCGAGTTAGCCCTGCGTCCCTAAACGAATTACTAGGAAAAATATTCCGGAAAGAAATTTCTGCTAATGCCGGAAAGCGAGTACTAGAAATTATGTGGGAAACCCTGAACGATGTAGACAAAATTATTGACGAAGAAGAATTAGTTCAAATCTCAGATGATTCAGTCCTCCAACAATCAGTAGATAAAATTGTGAAGGACTTTCCTCAACAAGTACAAGAGTACAAGGACGGCAAAGAAAAAATCCTAGGTTTTCTTGTAGGGCAAGTATTAAAGCAAACCCAAGGAAAGGCGAACCCTGAGATTGTAAAAACTATGCTTGAGCGGATTTTAAAAGCCTAAAAATTAATCAGACTCCAGATTTTCCTCATCAGTGCTTGGTCGATCGACAAGTTCAACAATTGCCATCGGCGCACTATCTCCGGGACGAAAACCGCACTTCAGAATGCGCAAATAGCCACCCGGGCGGCTCTCGTATCTAGGCGCAAGTTCATTAAACAATTTACCCACTATGTCTCGGTCTCTTAACCTGGAAAATGCAAGCCGTCTTTTAGCTACCGAGTCCATCTTAGCCAGGGTAATTAGCGGCTCAGCAGTCCTCCGAAGCTCTTTCGCCTTAGCTAGAGTCGTTCGGATAACCTCATGCCGAAAAAGCGAGGTTGCCATATTCCTGAACATCGCCTTCCTGTGCGAGCTATTTCTATTCAGTTTCCGACCACTATTCATATGTCTCATTTTTGTAATCTCGCTTTTATAACTGAACTACTAAAAGTAACTTCCGCGTTCTAAGATTCTTCGTACAAGCCTGCTGGCGGCCAATTCTCTAACTGCGTACCCAACATTAAACCTCTGGACGCCAACACATCCTTGATTTCAGTAAGTGATTTTCGACCTAAATTTGGGGTTTTTAGCAAGTCTACCTCTGCTCGCTGTATAAGATCTCCGATATAGTGAATACTTTCGGCTTTCAGACAGTTCGCGGAACGTACTGTTAATTCCAAATCATCTATAGATCTCAGTAATATTGGGTCAACCTTAACTTCCTCGACTTCTGGAGTCTCTTGTTCCTCTTCCTTAGTAAGATCAACAAAGACCGACAGCTGCCCTCGCAATATGCTAGCAGCTTCTTTAACAGCTTCTTCAGGGTCTATTGTCCCGTTAGTTTCAATAGTAACAACTAGTTTATCAAGATCAGTCCGCGCCTCGACCCGTGACTGATCAACTTCGTAGCTACACCGCATAACAGGACTATAAGAAGCATCAAGCTTCAACGCCCCAACAGAAAAGCTATCTTCGGTCTCGTCTGAATTCTCTCTATCAGACGCAGGCTCATAACCCCGGCCTCTTTCAATAGTCAACGTCATATTAAGTCCACCATTATCACCTAAGGTAGCTATGTGGTAGCCTTCGTCGACGACCTCGATATCGTGATCCAGTAATATATCACCTGCAGTCACTACCCCGGGGCCTTGCTTATTAATTGTCACTACCGCGTGATCCTGTGCATGCATGTTTAATGCTAAGCCCTTCAGGTTCAGAAGTATTTCAGTAACGTCTTCGTGAACACCTTCAATCGTAGTGTATTCGTGAAGCACTGTATCAATTTGCACCTCCGTAACCGCACTACCAGGCATAGACGAGAGTAGTACCCGTCTCAAAGCATTACCTAAGGTATGCCCAAAGCCACGATTAAGTGGTTCAATCGTTATTTTTGATGTATTTAATCCAGTTTCCTGAACATTGGCTATTTGTGACTTTAAAAGTTCGTTCAAGGCTGACGCCATAGCGGAGTCTCCTAATATAAATAATTACTTAGAATATAATTCAACAACTAGTGATTCGTTTATGTCCGAAGGTAAATCCTCACGCTCCGGCACGTTTTTGAAACAACCTTCCATTTTTTTTGTATCAACTTCGACCCACTCCGGGAATCCTAACTGTTCCGCAACGGCTAGAGAATCTTGTACCCTAACCTGTGCACGTGATTTTTCTCTAACGGAAACTACGTCGGAAGGCGCAACTTGGTAAGACGCAATATTCACAATATTTCCGTTAACAGCGATTGACTTATGGCTTACTAGCTGGCGCGATTCCGCCCGAGTACAACCAAATCCCATTCTGTAAACTACATTGTCTAGTCGTCTTTCTAGCAACTGCAGTAAGTTTTCTCCAGTTGCTCCTTTCTTGTGCGCGGCACTTTTATAGTAATTTCTGAACTGTTTTTCTAAAACTCCATATATGATCCGTAGCTTTTGCTTTTCCCGCAGCTGTAATGCGTAATCAGACTGTCTGCGACCGCGCGCATCGCCATGTTGACCCGGCGGCTTTTCTAGCTGGCATTTGGTTTCAATAGGTCGCGTACGGCTCTTTAAACCCAAATCCACACCTTGCGATCTACTTAATTTACATTTTGGACCTATATAGCGTGCCATTCTTTTACACCCTTCGCTTTTTAGGAGGTCGACACCCATTGTGGGGAATCGGTGTGACATCCGTGATATTTGTAATTCTAAAACCTGCATTATTCAAGGAACGCACGGCAGACTCTCTTCCCGGTCCTGGACCTTTGATGCAGACATCCAAGTTTTCCATCCCAAAATCATCTCTTACTGACTTTAGTCTCTCCGCTGCAACCTGCGCAGCAAACGGCGTGCTTTTACGAGATCCTCGAAAACCACTTCCACCCGCTGTCGCCCATGCCAGTGCATTACCTTGACGATCCGTAATAGTGATAATTGTGTTATTAAAGGAAGCATGTACATGCGCGATACCATCTAACACAGTTCTCTTACCTTTCTTTTTTGTCGCTGGAGTAGTAGCCATTTCAGTCTCTTCCCTAATTTTATCGCTTAAGCGCGCGCTTTGGACCTTTCCTAGTACGCGCATTTGTTTGGGTCTGTTGTCCTCTAACAGGTAATCCACGCCTGTGCCGAACACCTCGGTAACAACCTAAGTCCATCAGTCGTTTTATACTCATATTAACGTTTCGTCGTAGATCGCCTTCGACGTCAAATTTTCCAATTTCGTTACGAACTGAGTCTAATTGCCCCTCTGTTAAATCTTTCACGATTGAATTCCGTTCAATTCCGGCTGCGTCGCAGATCGACTCTGCACGAGTTCTACCAATACCGAAGATTGACCTGACCGCAACAACTAAATGTTTACGATCGGGAATATTTACACCTGCAACACGAGCCATAGTTTTTCTCTCTCAAATACCCTATTAAGTTTACTAACCTTGGCGTTGTTTATGACGAGGGTTCTTACAAATAACTCGAACCGATCCCTTTCGTCTAATCACACGACAATTTCTACAAATTCTTTTCACCGACGCCTGTACTTTCATTCTAAAACTCCATGATCACACTAATTACCGGCGACCAATTCCCTTCAAGTTAGCCTTTTTCATCAAGCCATCATACTGATGTGACACCAAGTGCGACTGTACTTGAGACATAAAATCCATTACTACCACAACAATTATCAGAAGTGACGTGCCTCCAAAATAGAATGGCACATTCAGCTGTAAGATCAAAAATTCCGGTAGTAAGCACACTCCAGTTATATAAATTGCACCGACAACGGTAAGCCTACTCATTACATCATCAATATACCGCGCGGTCTGATCGCCAGGTCTAATTCCAGGTATAAATGCGCCCGATTTTTTTAAATTATCCGCCATTTCCCTAGGATTAAAAACCAAAGCGGTATAAAAAAAACAGAAAAATATGATGGCGGCCGCGTAACACAATACATATAACGGCTGTCCTGGTGACAACGTGGTACTCAAGTCCTGTAACCAGCCCATTCCTTCCGCATTCCCAAACCAGCCAGCTATAGTAGCAGGAAATAGAATAATACTCGACGCGAAAATAGGAGGTATTACGCCAGCCATATTAAGTTTTAGGGGTAAATTGCTTGACTGCCCTCCATAAACTTGTCCTCCCCGCTGCTGCTTAGCGTAATTAACGGTAATTCTTCTTTGAGCTCTTTCGACATAAACAACGAACCCTGTTACTGCAACAGCTAAAAGCAAGAGTAACAAAACAAGTATTATTGATAACTCTCCCGTCCTAGAAAGTTCTAATGTCCCTGCCACAGCCGCCGGCAACCCAGCGACTATACCGGCAAATATAATCATCGAGATACCATTACCTATTCCACGTTCAGTTACTTGTTCTCCCAGCCACATTAAAAACAAGGTCCCCGAAACTAAAGTCGAAACACACGTGATCTTAAATGCCAAACCTGGGGTTATGACTAGCTGAAGACCCGCCGCGGTCTGTTGTTCTAGCATAATCGCAACTCCGATGGACTGAAACAGGCACAGTACTACGGTAAAGTACCGAGTGATTTGATTAATTTTCCTTCTTCCTGATTCACCTTCTTTCTTCAACTGCTCTAACTTGGGATGCACAACCGTTAGTAGTTGCATAATAATAGACGCTGATATGTATGGCATGATACCCAACGCAACCACTGAAAACCTCTCAAGAGCGCCGCCGGAGAACATATTAAACATGTCTAATATCGATCCCCGCTGTTGCTCAAAAAGAGCGTTTAACGCCACAGGATTTATTCCGGGAACCGGTATGTGCGTGCAAATCCTAAAAACCAACAATGCTCCTAACAGAAAGAAGATCCTCTGCCGAAGTTCGGTCATCTTTCCAAGTTGATTAGCCGTAGTTGCCACTTTATTCCGCCACTTCCCCGCCAGCCGCCTCTATCTTCGCCCGAGCGCCCTTCGTAACCAACAAGCCTTGTAATTTGACTGGCCGGTTAACATCACCAGAATCTATGATTTTTACTTTGGTCACGTCATGAGCTACGAGGCCAGCGGCCCGTAAATGTAATAGATCTATGTTGTCAACACCCATCGAGTCTATTTCGTGCAGCCGAACTTCATCGCTGTAGCGTGCAGCACGCGAATGAAATCCGAATTTAGGGAGCCGTCTTTGTAGAGGCATCTGTCCGCCCTCAAACCCAACCTTGTGATAACCACCAGAACGAGACTTTTGGCCTTTATGACCTCGGCCACCAGTTTTACCGAGACCGGAGCCGCCACCACGGCCAACCCTCTTCCTCGACTTTTTAGAACCATACGCTGGTTTCAGGCTATTCAACTCCACGACCTAGATCTCCTCCACTTTAAGCATATAGTTAATTTTATTCACCATGCCTCGATTCTCAACCGTATCAATTACTTCGACATTTTGTCTGATTCGCGTCAAGCCCAAACCACGGGCGCACTCCTTGTGCTTCAGTAACCGTCCGTTAAGACTTTTTATAAGTGTCACACTCAATTTTTTTGTAGCCACAAAACTAACCTCGAATCTCTTCTACTGTCTTCCCACGCTTTGCCGCCATCCGATCAGGAGAAGACATTGATCTCAATCCATTAATCGTCGCTCTAACAACGTTCACGGGATTAGTCGTTCCTATACACTTTGCCAAGACATTATTAACACCTAAGACCTCAAAAACTGCACGCATCGCTCCCCCCGCGATTATACCAGTACCATCAGAAGCTGGTTGCATGTAGACTTTAGCGGCCCCATGAGTACCAACTAGAGCATACTGCAACGTTGACCCGTTAATATCTATTTCTGTCATATTTTTCCTGGCGTTTTCCATCGCCTTCTGAATGGCAATTGGAACCTCTCTAGCTTTTCCTCGACCAAACCCGACTCTTCCCTCCCCGTCGCCAACTACCGTCAACGCGGTGAAACCAAATATTCGTCCGCCTTTAACAACTTTAGCAACACGGTTAACGTTAATTAACTTCTCAAGATATCCGTCGTTATTATCAGAAGGTCCTTTTTTAAAACTCATAAGCTCAACTAACTCCTAAAATTTCAACCCGTGTTCACGGGCGGCATCGGCAAGCGCCTTAATTCTTCCATGGTATTTATACCCCGAACGATCAAACGCTACTTCTGTAATCCCTATCGCTACTGCTCTCTCCGCAACTAATTTACCAATTTGCGTCGCGGCATCGACGTTACCATACCCGACTCCTTCATTGCCAAATCCTTTTTCAACTGTAGAAGCGCTAACCAAAACCGCACCCCCATCGGACGAAAAAATTTGCGCATAAGTATGTTTAGGAGTCCGATTCACGCACAGACGCAAACTATTTTGCCTGCGAATCACCGCTCGTATTTTCGTGGCTCTGCGTTGACGAGAATTTATCTTTTTCATCTTAGTAACTATGCCTTTTTAGCTTCTTTTTTCACTATAACTTCATCAGAGTAACGTACGCCTTTTCCTTTATAAGGCTCCGGCTCTCTGTAAGCACGAATGTTTGCGGCAACTTGGCCAACCTGTTGTTTATCAATCCCTTTAACTATGATTTCTGTCTGACTGGGGGTCTCAATTTGTACTCCCTCCGGAATTTCATAAACGACCGGATGCGAGAAACCTAACGACAAGTTCAGCTTCTTACCCTGTACTTGCGCTCTGTAACCTACTCCCACGATATTTAATTTTTTTTCAAAACCAACTGACACTCCTGTAACCATATTATTTAATAGCGATCTTGTTGTCCCCGAAAGAGCTGATGCCTCAATCGATCCATCCTTAACACCTATGGTCAAAATGCCATTTTCACAGTTAGCACTCACCAAACTATGCATACGATGATGAAGCTCGCCTTTTGAGCCCTTAATATGAACATTTTCTCCGTCTAATCTAACTGTGACTGAGCTCGGTAGCTCGACCGGCATTTTCCCTATTCGTGACATTTCTTTATATCCCTTAATAAACCGAGCAAATAATCTCGCCACCCACGCCCTGAGCACGTGCCTTACGATCACTCATTAAGCCTTTTGACGTCGACACAATAGCCACTCCCAAACCACCAACCACAGTAGGAATTTCGTCTTTAGACCGATAAACTCTCAACCCAGGTCGGCTAACTCTAGTAATTTTCTCAATAACGGCCTTGCCATCATGATATTTTAGTTCTATCGTTAAAGACTTGTCAGCGGCGTCACCAGCAACATCAAAATCAACTATGTAGCCCTCGTCTTTTAATACTTGCGCTATCGCCACCTTTTTATTAGATGAAGGCATTGATACAGTTTGCTTTGAGCGCGAATGGCCGTTTCTTAGCCTCGTCAACATGTCACTTATAGGATCTTGCATACTCATAAAAAATTACTACCTTTTTACCAACTTGCCTTAACTAAACCAGGAATATGACCTTCCATAGCCAGCCGCCTAAGCTCATTTCTACCTAATCCAAATTTCCGATAGTACCCGTGAGGGCGTCCAGTTAACTTACACCGATTTCGACCGCGAGATGGGCTAGAATCACGAGGAAGTTTCTGGAATCGCAATCTCGCTTCCTCTCTCTCCTCATAAGATTTCTCTTGATCACTCATCACGAGCTTTAATTCCTTTCGCTTTGCTGCAAACTTAAGGGACAGTCTTGCTCGTTTTAACTCGCGGTTTACCATAGACTTCTTAGCCATTTATCTAACTCCTAAAAGGAAAGTTAAACGCTTCAAGAAGCGCTCTACCTTCTGCGTCATTGCGGGCAGAGGTTGTTATACATATATCCATCCCACGCAACGTATCTATTTTGTCATAGTCAATTTCAGGAAAAATTATCTGTTCCTTAATACCCATACTATAATTACCGCGGCCATCAAATGCCCTCGGACTTAAGCCCCGAAAATCGCGGATTCTGGGTATCGCAATATTAATTAGCCTATCTAGAAATTCGTACATACGCGTCCGGCGCAACGTGACTTTTACACCAATCGGCATACCATCCCTTATTTTAAAACCCGCTATAGATTTCCTAGAGATAGTGACAACTGGTTTTTGTCCCGCGATTAATGTCATATCCTTGACCGCGTGTTCGATGACTTTTTTGTCTGCCACTGCCTCACCAACGCCCATATTCAAGGTAATCTTTGTCACTTGAGGTAATTCCATACTACTAGAGTATTTGAACTGGTCCATCAGCTTTTTCACGACAACCTCTTGATACTCTGTCTTGAGGCGAGGATTATTTTGCGTTACTTCACTAGACATCAATAACCTCCCCATTTGATTTAAAAAATCGCACTTTTTTACCGTCTTCTAATGACCGGAACCCAACACGATCCGGCTTTTCAGTCACAGGATTAAATATCGCAACATTGGAAATGTCTAAAGAAGCCTCTTTTTCAACAATACCACCCGGTTTATTAAGCTGAGGATTAGGCTTCGTATGACGTTTAACAATATTTATCCCCTGCACTAACAATCTACCGTTAGGCATTACTTTTGTCACAGATCCGCGCTTTCCACGATCTTTCCCGACCCTTACAAAAACCTCATCACCTTTTCTAATTTTATTCATGTAATTTTCCTGCGTCCTTCCAATATCACAGCACTTCAGGTGCTAACGACACTATGCGCATAAATTTATCACCACGTAACTCACGAGTAACTGGACCAAATATCCTTGTTCCTACTGGAGCAAGCTGCTTATCTAGAAGCACCGCTGCATTCCCATCGAATCTAATCAAAGAACCGTCTGCCCTTCTCACACCTTTTCTGGTCCGAACAACAACAGCGTCAAATACCTCGCCTTTTCTAACCTTACCTCGAGGAATCGCCTCTTTCACTGTCACTTTAATTACATCGCCAATACCCGCATAACGTCTTTTGGAGCCACCCAAGACTTTTATACACATTAGTCTTCTAGCGCCGCTATTATCAGCGGCATCCAGCATTGTTTGCATCTGGATCATATCTAACTCCGACACCTTTTTGATTTGATGTTCATTTTAAATTACAGTGGCCTTTTCTATTATCTTCTGCAGTCGCCAGCTCTTTTTCTTAGAAAGAGGTCTGCATTCCTCAATTGATACTATGTCACCATCTGAACAACTGTTTTCTTCATCATGCGCAAATATCTTTGAGGACTTTCTAACGAATTTTCGATATAGAGGGTGTTCCACTTGACGTTCTACTAAAACCGAGATGGTTTTATCCATACCCGCACTTACTACTTTACCTACTACACTCCGAGGTGCGCTAGCTACTTCACTCACGATCCGCCTCCATTCCGTAATTCTGTGAGCAATGTTTTGATTCGCGCCACATCTTTCCTAGCAGCTCTGATCTCACTTGCTCTCGCTTCCTGACCAAAGCCCGTCTGCATTCTCATCCCAAATTGTTTCTTTCTGGTTTCTATCAGCAGTTCGTCTAGGTCCGCTATCGATTTCTCTCGCATTTCTTTCATTTTCATTAGAGAGCTGTCCTTATCGCAAAAGTGGTTCTCACCGGAAGTTTGGCACTAGCTAACCTCATAGCTTCTCTCGCTAACTCTTCAGAGACACCTTCCATCTCATATAACACGGTACCAGGCTTCACTTGAGCGACCCAATATTCCACATTACCTTTACCCTTTCCCTGTCTAACCTCCAATGGCTTTTTAGTAATAGGCTTATCAGGGAAAATTCTAATCCAAACTTTGGCACCTCTCTTCACATATCGGGTGATGGCTCTACGCGCCGCCTCTATTTGTCTTGCTGTGACTCGCCCACTAGTAGTCGCCTTGAGCGCATACTCGCCAAAGCTTACTTTGTTACCGCGACTGGCTAGCCCTCGGTTGCGACCCTTCATCTGCTTTCTAAACTTCGTATTCTTCGGTTGTAACATAATTTTTTATCCTGTTTCGCGATAGGTGAAAAACTAGGCACTAGCGCCAGTAGTAATTTCAGCCTCTACTGGTTCAGCTTCTGATTCAGGTATTGCAGCTGATTGCACTACTTCACCTTTAAAAATCCAAACCTTCACTCCTATCACACCATATGTCGTATTTGCTCTCGCTATACCGTAATCAATATCTGCTCGAAGTGTATGTAACGGGACTCGCCCCTCCCTGTACCACTCGGATCTAGCTATCTCTGCTCCATTCAATCTGCCGGAAACAAATATCTTAATGCCCTCTGCGCCGAGTCTCATGGTGTTTGCGACTGCCCGCTTCATAGCCCGTCTGAACATGATTCTTCGCTCTAATTGCTGTGCAACCGACTCAGCGACTAACAACGCATCAAGTTCAGGCTTTCTAATTTCCTCTACACTCATATGAACAGGTACGCCCATAAAAGCAGAAACCTGCTTTCTGAGGGAATCAATATCTTCCCCTTTTTTTCCTATAACTATCCCCGGCCGCGCTGTATGAATAATAATTCGGGCATTATTAGCAGGACGCTCTATCTGTATCCGGCTCACTGAAGCATGAGCCAATTTCTTCCTTAATAAGTCTCGAACGGCTAAATCAATATTTAAGTACTCAGCATATTGCTTGTTGTCAACATACCAAGTAGACGTCCAGTCTTTAACTATGCCTAATCTAATTCCGTAGGGATGTACTTTTTGACCCATAATTACTGCCCCAGTTCTTCAACTTTTATCGTGGTGTGACTAGTTCTCTTTAAAATCTGCGCTGTTCTTCCTCGCGCACGAGCTCTCCAGCGTTTCATAGTAGGCCCTTCATCTACGGAAATATGACTAACAACCAACTCATCTATATCAGCTCCGTCATTATTCTCCGCATTAGCGACCGCGGACTCGAGCAATTTTTTAATTAGTGCCGCAGCTTTTTTTTCACTGAACATCAAAATATCAAGAGCCTTCTCCACCTTTAAGCCACGCACCTGATCAGCCACTAACCGTACTTTTTGGGCCGCTATTCGTGCATTTTTCAATTTCGCCACAGTAGTCATCTATATCACCTGCTCTTAATTTATTGCGCTTTTTTATCGCCAATGTGTCCACGAAAAGTTCTGGTCGGAGCAAATTCACCCAATTTGTGTCCAACCATATTTTCATTAATAAAAACCGGCATATGTTGCCTACCATTGTGAACCGCAATAGTAAGACCAATCATATCGGGCAAGACTACCGACCTTCGAGACCATGTCTTGATGGGACGTTTTTCATTGTTCGCTATTGCATCCTGTATCTTTTTGGCTAAATGATGATCAACGAAAGGTCCTTTTTTAATCGAACGTGGCATGCTTATCTCAACCCCTATTTCTTATTGCGTCTTCGAACAATCATATTGTTTGTGCGCTTATTGCTTCTAGTTTTAGCACCTTTGGTCGGCTGACCCCATGGACTAACTGGGTGTCTACCACCCGACGTACGTCCTTCGCCACCACCATGTGGATGATCTACGGGGTTCATTGCTACCCCCCTGACTGTGGGGCGAACGCCTCTCCATCTTCTGGCGCCTGCTTTACCCAAAGATCTTAACGAATGCTCCTGATTACCTACTTCTCCTACAGTTGCCCGACATTCTATAGGTACTTTTCTCATTTCCCCAGAACGCAACCTCAGAGTGGCATACGCACCTTCTCGCGCAAGATACTGCACTCCTCCTCCAGCACTTCGAGCTATTTGCGCTCCTTTGGACGGCTTCATTTCCACACAATGCACTATAGTACCCACTGGGATATTTCTAAGAGGCAAACAGTTACCTGACTGGATCGCCGCATCAGGACCAGAACGTACCATATCACCAGCTTTGACGCCCTTGGGCGCAATTATGTAACGTCTTTCTCCATCACTATATAATAGTAACGCAATGTGCGAGGATCGATTGGGATCATACTCCAAACGTTCAACTTTTGCGTCAACACCATCTTTGTCTCGCTTGAAATCGATTACTCGGTATCTCTGTTTATGTCCTCCACCTCGGTGCCGCACTGTGATACGACCAGTGTTGTTTCTACCAGACTTCCTAGACTGGTGCTCCAATAAAGGCCCGTATGGCTCACCTTTATGTAATTCGGTATTTACCACCGCCACCACGCCGCGTCGACCGGGGGAAGTTGGATTAGCTTTTTTTAACGCCATATCGTTTAATCCCCGCCCATGAAATCTATTTCAAAACCATCTTTAAGAGATACAAATGCCTTCTTCCACGAATTTTTAACACCTATCCGATTGCGAAAACGGCGCGTGCGTGGTTTTACCATTGCCGTAGTAACAGACGACACCTCAACTTTAAAAAGCTGCTCGACGGCTGCTTTTATTTCTGGCTTGGAAGCATTATTTAAAACATGAAACATATATTGCCCGTGTTTTTCAGATAATCTAGCGCTTTTTTCAGTCACCTTCGGCTCGACCAATATTTGCAAAATTCTCTCTTGATTCATTTCAGCATACTCTCTATCTCTGACAAGGCTTGATGAGTTACTACAACATTCTTAAAGGTAACAAGTGCAACTGGATCAATGGTACATGCTTCGATCAATCCTACATTTGGTATATTTTGAAAAGCATAAATTAAATTTTCACTTGGCTCACTGCAGATAATCAGAGCCTCGTCTAACCCTAAATTTTTCAAACTATCAATTACCAATTTAGTCTTTGGCGCATCAATATCAAAATTTTCTACAACAACTAGTCTATTGAGCCTTACCAACTCCGACAATATCGAACGCATCGCCCCTCTATACATCTTTCGGTTGACTTTTTTGCTGAAGTTTCGAGGTTTCGCTGCGAAAGTTTGTCCCCCGCTTCTCCATAATGGGCCGCGACTAGTACCAGCTCTCGCTCTCCCTCCACCTTTTTGATTCCAAGGTTTTTTTCCGCCACCTCTCACTTCGGAACGCGTCTTCTGAGCTTTTGTCCCACTTCTTCCTGCGGCCATGTAAGCAGTTATCACCTGATGTATTAAAGCCTCGTTAAAATCCCTACCAAATATCGTTTCTGATACCTCGGTTTTACCGACCGGAGGACTATCTGTAATTGTTTGAAGTTGCAATTCCATTTTATTCACTTATTTCCGAGTTTTTATTCCTGGCTGAATCATCAGTTCTCCGCCTTTAGCACCGGGGACTGCACCTTTCACTAGGAGCAATCTTCTCTCCGTATCCACCCTAACAATTTTCAAGCCTTGAACAGTACACTTTTTATTACCCATCTGCCCAGCCATCTTCTTACCTTTAAAAACTCGACCGGGCGTTTGACACTGACCTATAGAACCGGGCACTCGATGTGATATAGAGTTTCCATGAGTAGCATCCTGTCCTTTAAAATTATGTCGCTTTATGGTTCCAGCGAAACCTTTCCCTATGCTGGTCCCGCTAACGTCAACTGCCTCCCCCTCTTGAAATAAATCCAGAGGTATCTCTCCACCTGGGACGAGCTCATCACCCTCTCCAGCATCTAACCGAAATTCCCAAAGACCCTTCCCTGGAAGCTCGCCAGCTTTTTTGTATTCACCAGCTAACGCCTTATTAATTCGGTTCTTATGGATCTCCCCATAGGTAACTTGAACCGCTCTATACCCATCTGAATCAACTGACTTTGTTCTAACGACACGATTAGCCAACACCTCAAGCACAGTGACCGGCGTAGAAGAGCCGTCCTCGGTAAATATACGAGTCATTCCTCGTTTTACACCAATTAATCCTAAACTCATTTAACTATATCCCCCGGCCACCTAATTAAGCTTTATCTGAACATCAACGCCCGCAGCGAGATCTAATTTCATTAACGCGTCAACAGTTTTGTCAGTTGGGTTGACAATATCCAATAATCGCTTATGAGTCCGAATTTCGTACTGATCCCGCGCATCTTTATTAACATGAGGGGAAATCAGAACGGTAAACCTCTCCATCTTTGTTGGAAGAGGTATTGGTCCTTTTATTTGTGCCCCAGTTCTTTTAGCAGTCTCGACAATCTCTCGGGTCGACTGATCAATGAGTCTATGGTCGAAGGCCTTGAGCCTTATTCTTATAATTTGTTGAGTCATATTATTCTGCTAAGTACTATTTGTTTATTATTCAATAATCTTCGCAACTACGCCGGCTCCAACCGTACGACCACCCTCTCGGATAGCAAAACGCAAGCCCTCTTCCATTGCAATAGGATTAATTAGTTTTACTGTTACTTTGACATTATCACCTGGCATTACCATCTCTATCCCTTCAGACAACTCCACCGCTCCGGTTACGTCCGTTGTACGAAAGTAAAACTGAGGCCGATAATTGTTAAAAAATGGAGTATGCCTACCTCCTTCTTCTTTCGATAAAACATAGACCTCAGCTTCGAAATGAGTATGAGGATTAACAGAGCCTGGAGCACATAGAACTTGCCCTCTCTCTACTTCTTCTCGCTTTGTCCCTCTCAAGAGCACACCAACGTTGTCACCAGCTTGCCCTTCATCGAGCAACTTGCGGAACATCTCAACACCAGTACATGTGGTTTTTTGAGTATCTTTAATACCCACAATCTCTATTTCTTCACCAACAATCACTTTTCCTCTTTCTACTCGACCTGTAACTACAGTACCTCGACCTGAAATCGAAAAAACGTCTTCTATAGGCAATAAAAAAGGTTGATCGACAGGGCGTTCGGGAATAGGTATGAAATCATCCATCGCTGCAACTAGCTTATTTATAGATTCTGAACCTATGTCGCTATCATCGCCTTCTACCGCTTTCAAAGCACTGCCAATAATGACTGGAGTATCATCGCCCGGATATTCATACAGATCTAGCAACTCCCTGACTTCCATCTCAACTAGCTCAAGTAGCTCGGCGTCATCAACCATATCGGCCTTATTTAAATAAACAACAATCTTTGGTACACCTACTTGGCGCGCCAAAAGAATGTGCTCTCGTGTCTGCGGCATGGGACCATCAGCTGCACTACAAACCAAAATAGCGCCATCCATCTGCGCCGCACCAGTAATCATATTCTTTACGTAATCCGCGTGCCCAGGACAATCAACGTGAGCGTAATGCCGACTCTCACTTTCATATTCAACGTGCGCCGTTGCAATCGTGATACCACGCTCTCTCTCTTCAGGTGCATTATCTATTTGATCATATGCCTTCGTCTCACCGCCGAAATTCTTAGCTGAAATGATCGTAAGCGCCGCCGTTAGCGTTGTCTTGCCATGATCAACGTGACCAATAGTCCCCACATTTACATGCGGTTTCGACCTTTCAAATTTTTCCTTAGACATGATTGCCAACCCTCTTTTTTCGATAATACTCTATAAATTTAAACTAAAAATTTTATGCTCTTATTTTTTATGCTCTTCTTGTCACTATATTGGCAACATTCTGGGGCGCCTGCGCGTATTTTGAGAACTCCATCGAGTAAGTTGCTCGCCCTTTTGTCCCCGATCGCAAATCGGTCGCATATCCAAACATTTCAGCCAAAGGAACATCCGCTTTTATTACTGCCCCACCGGGGGCATCTTCTGTTCCTAGTAGTACGCCTCTTCGCCTATTGAGATCGCCATTAACCGTTCCAAGATACTCTTCTGGCGTTGCCACCTCTACGTTCATTACAGGCTCTAACAAAACTGGCCTACCTTCTTTAGCCCCGTCCCTAAATGCCATCGCAGCAGCTACTTTAAATGCTACTTCGCTAGAGTCAACATCGTGGTAAGACCCGTCGTATAATGTCACTCGAACATCCACTACTTTATAGCCAGCTAAAACACCGTTTTGGAGCGCTTCCTGCACACCTTTTTCTACCGCGCCGATATAATCCGTAGGAATCGCGCCCCCGACAATTTGATTCACAAATTCAAACCCTTCGCCTTGAACAAGCGGCTCTATTTTTAATATCACATGCCCGTACTGGCCTCTGCCACCCGTTTGACGAACAAATTTAGCCTCGGCTTTTTCTACTACATCCCGAACCGTCTCTCGATAGGCTACTTGCGGCTTCCCAACATTTGCGTCCACTTGGAACTCTCGCTTCATGCGATCAACTATAATTTCTAGATGCAATTCCCCCATTCCGGCGATAATAGTTTGTCCAGATTCTTCATCTGTGGACACATTAAAAGAGGGATCTTCCGCAGACAATTTCTGCAAAGCTACAACCATTTTATCCTGATCACTCTGCGTCCTCGGTTCAACAGCCACAGCAATAACCGGATCTGGAAATTCGATTTTCTCTAAAATCACCACTTTATTTGCATCACACAAAGTATCTCCGGTAGTGACGTCTTTCAAGCCTACAGCTGCAGCAATATCGCCTGCTCTGACTTCCTTAATCTCCTCACGACTATTAGCATGCATCTGCAATAGACGACCCAGCCTTTCTTTTTTCCCTTTGACCGCGTTATAAATACTGTCTCCCGTTTTTACAACACCTGAGTAAACTCTGAAAAACGATAAGCTTCCTACAAACGGATCAGTCGCTATTTTGAAGGCTAAGGCTGAAAAAGGCTCACCATCGTCCGCCTCACATAAAACCCTCTCGTTCCCACTAAGGCTATCGCCAAAAACTGGCTTCACCTCGACTGGGGAAGGCAATAGCTCCAACACAGCATCAAGAAGACCTTGAACCCCCTTGTTTTTAAAAGCTGATCCACATAACACCGGAATTATTTCGTTTTCAAGCGTCCGTTGCCTAAGTCCATCCCGAATCTCACACTCGGATAGCCCATTCCCATCTAAATATTTTTCGGTCAGAAAGTCAGAAGCCTCAGCCGCGACCTCTACCATTCGTTCTCTAAGAGCCTCACATTTAACAACTAAGTGTTCTGGAATCTGATTTTCCTTAAATGTGGTCCCCATATCATTATCGTTCCAATAGATGGCCTTCATTTTTATAAGGTCAATGACTCCTTCGAACGACTCTTCTGCACCTATGGGGTATTGCACAGGCACCGCGTTTGCGCCAAGTCTTGTAGCCATCATGGTTACGACTCGGTCGAAATCGGCACCGGAACGATCCATCTTATTTATGAAAGCAAGCCTAGGAACCTTATATTTATTAGCCTGGCGCCAAACGGTTTCGCTTTGTGGCTCTACTCCTCCGACTGCACAAAAAACAGCTACCGCGCCATCAAGTATCCTGAGCGATCTCTCAACCTCAATCGTGAAGTCAACGTGACCAGGAGTATCAATTATATTTATTCTATGCTCCGGAAACTGATCTCTCATACCGCTCCAAAAACAAGTAGTCGCTGCTGATGTAATAGTAATTCCGCGCTCTTGTTCTTGCTCCATCCAGTCCATAACGGCTGCGCCGTCGTGAACTTCGCCCATCTTATGAGAAACACCCGTATAATATAAAATTCTTTCTGTAGTCGTAGTTTTACCGGCATCAATGTGTGCCATGATGCCAATATTTCTATAATTTTCGATAGGCGTAATTCGAGACACGATGACAAACTCTAAATTCCAAACTACCAACGATAATGCGAAAATGCTCTATTCGCTTCCGCCATTTTGTGAGTATCTTCGCGTTTTTTGACGGCGGACCCTCTATTTTCACAGGCTTCTAGAATTTCGCCGGCAAGCCTTTGCCCCATAGACTTTTCATTCCTTTTACGAGATGCTTCTACCAACCACCTCATAGCTAAGGTAACTCGCCTGCTGGAACGCACTTCCACAGGCACTTGGTAAGTCGCACCACCAACTCGACGTGACTTAACTTCAACTTTCGGCTCAACATTCTCTAGTGCCTGCTTGAACATCTCGAGACCACTACCAGAACTCTTTTCTTCGACTTGGCCTAATGCGCCGTAAACAATGCGTTCCGCAACTGCTTTTTTCCCCGAGGACATAACTAAATTTATAAATTTAGCCAAAACAGAATCACCATACTTAGGGTCTGGCAATATCTCTCTTTTGGATGCGACGCGACGTCTTGACATACTTAAAAACCCTTTAACCTTAACTTATTTGGGACGCTTCGCGCCATATTTAGAACGGCCACGACGCCTATCGGTAACTCCTGAGGTATCCAATGTACCTCGAACAGTGTGATAACGAACGCCTGGTAAATCTTTGACACGACCTCCTCTAATTAGAATGACGGAGTGCTCCTGCAAATTATGGCCCTCTCCACCAATATAAGTAGTTACCTCTTGTCCATTTGTAAGTCTAACTCTCGCAACCTTTCTTAAAGCAGAGTTGGGCTTCTTAGGAGTCGTTGTATATACCCGAGTACACACCCCTCGCTTTTGCGGACATGCCTCAAGGGCAGGAACGTTACTTTTTTCTCGAACCCGTTTTCTGGGCTTACGTACTAATTGATTAATAGTCGGCATATTTCACACAACACCTAATTTAAATAAAATTTCTCACGCTAGTTTTCTAAACTACCTAGGGACAAGAGATCATGCGCTCAATGTCACAATTTTTCGTTCGGGCAAGTAGTTAATAGGGAACCAGCCGGAATAGACAGTAAAAACAAAACAACCCTGACCGCAGAGAGGACTGTCGTAGCCGGCGAATATTAGAGTTCTAGCGCCGGTTTGTCAACAAATTTAGGCACTTTCAGAAGCCGTTCCTCCGTTATCCTCTACATTGTCAACTTCTCGTAGCTCAGCGATGAGTCCGGCATCAATTTCTGCGGCTAAAGCTGCTTGGAGATCAGCTGGATTCTTACCCTGATTCAATTTACGCTCTTGATGGTATGCATACCCTGTGCCAGCGGGAATCAGCCTCCCCACTATGACGTTTTCTTTCAGACCTCTTAAAACATCCTTCTTACCTGTAACAGATGCTTCAGTTAAGACGCGGGTGGTTTCTTGGAAAGACGCTGCCGATATGAATGATTCCGTAGCCAATGAAGCCTTAGTAATCCCCAAAAGCATTTGATTATAAGTAGCTTCTTCGCCACCATTCTCCCTTACGCGATCATTCTCTTCCCTAAGTCGCTCTCTCTCAACTTGTTCGCCTTTCAGAAACTCCGTGTCTCCTCCCGAAACTATTTCTACTTTTCTTAACATCTGACGAACAATTGTTTCAATATGTTTATCGTTGATTTTCACACCTTGCAACCGATATACATCCTGTACTTCATTTACAATGTAGCGAGTAAGCTCTGGTATCCCTTTCAGCCGCAGAATATCCTGCATGTCAGGAGAACCATCACAAACTTCCTCTCCTTTTTCCAAATGCTCACCCTCGTAAGCATTTACATGCCGCCATTTGGGAATCAAGGTCTCTACCTGAACACCGTTTTTATCTGTAATGACTAGCCTTTGCTTCCCTTTCGTATCCTTACCAAAAGACACGGTACCGGTGGCTTCAGCTAGGATCGCAGGATCCTTTGGCTTACGCGCCTCAAATAAATCAGCTACACGCGGCAATCCGCCTGTAATATCTCTTGTTTTACTTGATTCTTGCGGCATCCGCGCTAAAACATCACCCACACTTACCTCCTGTCGCTCCGATGTAGTAATGACGGCATTACCAGGCAGAAAGTGATGGGCAGGTATGTCAGTACCAGGAATTTTCAATTCTTTACCGTTTTTGTCGACTATTTTAAGCATCGGACGCAATTCTCTAGCATGAGAGACTCTTTGCTTGGAATCGATAACCACTATACTCGATAATCCTGTAATGTCGTCTAGCTCCTTTGCCACCGTGACACCCATTTCAATATTCTCGAACTCAGCCACTCCTGCAACCTCGGATATTATCGGATGGGTATGTGGGTCCCAGGTAGCAACAACCTGTCCCGCGTGAACTTCCGCACCATCGGCAACACTAATTTCACTGCCATAAGGAACTTTATAACGCTCTCTTTCCCGTCCCGAATCGTCACTTATAACTAACTCACCGGAACGTGAAACAGAAATGAAATTATCCTTACGCGCTAGCGTTTTCATATTTTCTAACTTCAAGGTACCACTTACATTAACTTCAACACTATTTACGGCCACGGCTCTAGAGGCCGCCCCACCTATATGGAAGGTTCGCATAGTAAGCTGAGTTCCTGGCTCACCAATAGATTGGGCCGCAATAACTCCAACGGCTTCTCCTCTATTGACTTTATGTCCTCTAGCTAAATCTCGGCCATAGCACGCTGCACACACTCCATAACGTGTTTCACAGGTTATAGGCGTTCTAACAGTGACCTCGTCAATCCCATTCTCGTCTAATATTTCGACCCATTTCTCGTCGATCAAAGTACCAACTGGCACTAATATCTCGCTATCAGTAGCTGATTTTAAAACATCTATAGCGATGGTCCTGCCGAGAATCCTATCTCCCAGCGCCTCAATGACATCTCCCCCTTCAATCACTGGCCTCATAACTAACCCATTGGTGGTACCACAATCATCCTCTGATACAACCAGATCTTGGGCTACATCCACTAATCTTCTAGTCAAATATCCAGAGTTCGCAGTCTTCAATGCTGTATCTGCGAGTCCTTTTCGAGCCCCGTGTGTTGAAATGAAGTACTGTAAAACATTGAGTCCTTCTCGGAAATTAGCAGTTATTGGCGTTTCGATAATAGAACCGTCCGGCTTTGCCATAAGACCCCGCATCCCAGCTAGTTGCCGAATTTGCGCAGCCGAGCCTCGCGCACCTGAGTCCGCCATCATATATATCGAGTTAAATGAGGCTTGGTCGACTTCTTCACCGCTCTCTGACATAACCGTCTCAGTACCTAACTTATTCATCATCGCCTTCGCAACTTGGTCATTAGTGTGAGACCAGATATCCACTACCTTATTATATCTCTCACCAGTTGTTACGAGGCCCGATGCGTACTGCTCTTCAATCTCGTTAACACTTTTTTCGGCATCAGAGATAATGGTTTGTTTCTCATCAGGAACTACCATGTCGTCAATACCGATAGATATTCCAGCTCGGGTAGAGTGACTAAAACCAGCATACATCAGCTGATCGGCAAAAATGACCGTATCTTTCAACCCTACTACCCGATAACATCTATCGAATAATTTAGAGATGGCTCTTTTATTCAGAACCTTATTCACCAATGCGAACGGGAGTCCCTTGGGGACAATACTCGACAACAACGCTCGCCCTACTGTCGTATCAACAATTTCGGTGCGCGTTTCAAGTTCACCGTCATCATTGAACTCTGAGAGCTGCATCCTTACCTTACACTCTGCGTGGATATCAACCTGATTAGTTTCAAATGCTCGGTGCACTTCGTTTACGTCGGAAAATGGACGTAAGACCTTACTTCGAGCCGACTTCGATTCTCGGGTCATATAGTACAAGCCTAATACAACGTCCTGACTGGGAACTATAATCGGATCTCCATTTGCTGGTGACAAGATGTTATTAGTAGACATCATGAGGCTGCGCGCCTCTAACTGAGCCTCCAAAGCCAAGGGTACATGCACCGCCATTTGATCACCGTCGAAATCGGCATTGAACGCTGTACAAACCAATGGATGCAACTGAATTGCCTTCCCTTCAATCAGTACCGGCTCAAAGGCTTGAATCCCCAGCCGATGTAAAGTCGGCGCACGATTAAGCATTATCGGGTGTTCTCGAATAACATCTTCGAGAATATCCCATACCTCTGGACCTTCCATTTCAACAATCTTTTTTGCTGCCTTGATAGTCGTCGCCATCCCCTGCCGTTCTAGCTTACTAAAGATGAAAGGTCGAAAAAGTTCAAGCGCCATTTTTTTCGGAAGTCCACACTGATGTAGCTTAAGAGTAGGCCCAACAACTATTACAGAACGTCCCGAATAATCTACTCGTTTCCCCAATAAATTTTGTCTGAACCTTCCTTGCTTCCCTTTGATCATATCGGCTAAAGATTTCAACGGTAACTTATTAGTTCCGGTTATCGCTCTACCACGCCGACCATTGTCTAGTAGAGCATCAACGGATTCTTGAAGCATCCTTTTCTCATTTCTGACAATGATATCCGGCGCGTTTAAGTCTAATAATCTTTTTAACCGGTTATTGCGATTAATAACGCGACGATATAAATCATTTAAATCAGAAGTAGCAAACCTTCCCCCGTCGAGAGGCACTAGCGGACGAAGCTCTGGGGGTAAGACAGGCAGAACTTTCAAAACCATCCAAGCCGGCCGATTTCCGGAGCTTACAAAAGCCTCAAGTAGTTTCAGACGCTTTGTGTATTTTTTAATTTTAGTTTCGGAGTTAGTTTTCGGAAGACTCTCGCGAATACTAGCTATCTCTTCTTTTAGGTCAACGCTTTTCAACAATTCATAAACTGCTTCCGCGCCCATCCTAGCATCGAATTCGTCGCCGTACTCTTCTAGCGCGTCTAGATAGGCCTCTTCAGACAATGACTGGCCCTTCTCTAAATCCGTCATACCAGGCTCAACAACAACATAAGCTTCGAAATACAAAATTCTTTCTATCTCTCTCAAAGTCATGTCGAGTAGAAGGCCCATACGTGATGGAAGCGATTTAAGATACCAGATATGCGCTACCGGAGAGGCAAGTTCGATATGCCCCATTCGTTCTCTGCGCACCTTCGCTAACGTAACTTCAACACCACATTTTTCGCATACAACTCCTCGATGCTTTAGCCTCTTATACTTCCCGCAAAGACATTCATAGTCTTTAATGGGGCCGAAAATTTTCGCACAAAACAAACCCTCTCTCTCAGGCTTAAAAGTTCTGTAATTTATAGTCTCCGGCTTCTTTACCTCGCCATAGGACCAAGACCGAATCTTTTCGGGAGAAGATAAACCAATTGAAATGGCGTCAAAATCGTCTGTAGTACCCTGATTTCTTAACAAATCTAGTAGGTCTTTCACAATAAGTGCTCCTTAAAAGCGAGTTTTGCAATAATTTCTTGGATATTCGTCTTAGTCGTTTTCAAGCTCTATATCGATTCCGAGTGAACGCAACTCTTTCAGTAATACATTGAAAGACTCCGGCATACCAGCATCCATCTCGTGATTACCATCAACTATATTCTTATACATCTTAGTACGCCCATTAACGTCGTCTGACTTAACCGTTAGCATTTCTTGAAGAGTATACGCGGCCCCGTAAGCTTCTAACGCCCAAACTTCCATTTCACCAAATCGTTGGCCACCGAATTGAGCCTTTCCACCTAAGGGCTGCTGTGTAACCAAACTATATGGTCCCGTGCTACGGGCATGCATCTTGTCGTCTACTAGATGATTTAACTTAAGCATGTACATATAGCCAATTGTTGTAAGTCTATCGAATTGTTCTCCCGTCCTGCCATCAATTAACTGCGTTTGGCCAGAAGAAGGCAGACCAGCCACATCCAACATTTTCTTAATCTCGCTCTCGGCTGCGCCATCGAATACTGGGGTAGCCATAGGTACACCATCTCTTAGGTTATCGCACAAGGTAAAAACCTCGTCATCAGTAAGCAGATCTAGATCCTCTTGTTTACCACTAGTATTGTAAATATCATTGAGGAACTTCCTAATTTCTTCGGCGCTTTTCTCGGCAGCAAGCATCTCTCCGATCCTTTCTCCACAACCTTTAGCAGCCCAACCCAAATGAGTCTCCAAAACCTGGCCAACATTCATACGAGAAGGAACCCCCAAGGGGTTTAATACTATGTCGACCGGCCGACCATCCTCCGTATGAGGCATATCCTCCACAGGCACTATCATTGATACGACACCCTTATTACCATGACGACCAGCCATCTTATCACCAGGCTGCATCCTTCGCTTCACAGCGAGATATACCTTGGCCATCTTTAGGACACCCGGAGCAAGATCGTCACCCGCAGTTAATTTAGCACGTTTTTCTTCAAGTTTTTCACGCAAGCTTTTGCGGTGATTCTCTGCCAGGGAAGCTAGCTGTTCCAGTAGCTCTGACGCTGATTCACTTTTCAGTCTAAAATCAAACCACTGTTCTCGATCAATTTCTAGCAAATTCTGCTTACTGATCTTAGCACCTGACTTGACTTGTCCAAGACCTTTATCTACGACCTTGCCAACGAGCAAACGCTCCACTCGCTCGAACAAATCAGATAAAATAATCTTCAACTGATCATCCAAATCCTTTTTTACACGAGCTATTTCTGCTTCTTCGATTTCTACTGCCCGAGCGTCTTTTACAACCCCGTCCCTAGTAAAGACTTGTACATCTATAACCGTCCCAGTCATTCCAGACGGCACTCTCAGAGAAGTATCTTTAACGTCCGACGCTTTCTCACCAAAAATCGCCCGCAGTAGCTTTTCTTCCGGTGTTAACTGAGTCTCTCCCTTCGGAGTCACTTTTCCAACTAAAATATCGCCTGGATTTACCTCAGCACCGATATAAACGATACCTGATTCGTCTAACTTTGATAAAGCACTTTCGCTAACGTTCGGAATATCGCCCGAGATTTCCTCAGAACCTAGCTTCGTGTCTCTAGCAACACAGGTAAGTTCTTCAATATGAATCGATGTATATCGATCTTCTTGGACGACTCTCTCCGAAATTAGAATAGAGTCCTCAAAGTTATAACCATTCCAAGGCATAAAGGCGATCAACATATTTTGACCGAGCGCGAGCTCACCAAAATCAGTCGAGGGCCCATCTCCCAATACGTCGCCTGACTTAACGACATCTCCTACCTTAACAAGTGGTTTCTGATTTATACAGGTATTCTGATTTGATCGGGTGTATTTTGTAAGATTGTATATATCTACCCCAGACTCCCCAACTCTGGTTTCCTCGTCTGCAGCTCGAACCACTATCCTACTTGCATCGACCGAGTAAACTTCGCCGCCCCTCCTCGCAACTACTGTCACGCCAGAATCTTTCGCTACAGCACGTTCAATACCTGTCCCCACTAATGGCTTCTCTGAACGCAACGTCGGCACAGCCTGCCGTTGCATATTTGAACCCATTAAAGCCCTATTTGCATCATCGTGCTCTAAAAACGGAATCAAGGCCGCAGCTACTGAAACTATTTGTCGCGGAGAAACATCTACGTAATCTATCTTTTCCGAAACCGCCATCATAAACTCATTTTGATAACGGGCAGACACCATCGCATCTTTTAATTTACCCTTCGTATCAACTGCCGCGTTCGCCTGCGCTATATGGTACTGCCCTTCCTCAATCGCAGAGAGATACTCAATATTATCAGTTACAGCCCCATTCTCGACCTTTCTGTAAGGCGTTTCCAAGAATCCGAACTTATTAGTTCGCGCATAAACCGCGAGGGAATTAATTAACCCGATATTAGGCCCCTCGGGAGTTTCAATAGGACATACTCGTCCGTAATGCGTCGGGTGCACGTCTCTCACTTCAAAACCCGCTCGCTCTCTAGTTAAGCCACCTGGACCTAATGCTGACACTCTTCTCTTATGAGTTACCTCAGACAATGGATTGTTTTGATCCATAAACTGGGATAATTGGCTAGAACCAAAAAATTCCTTAATTACAGCCGATACCGGTTTCGCATTAATGAGCTCCTGAGGCATATAGCCTTCAGACTCGGCAAGACTTAGTCGTTCTCTGACGGCTCTTTCAACCCTAACTAAACCTACTCTAAATTGGTTCTCTGTCATTTCGCCTACGCTGCGCACTCGGCGATTACCTAAATGATCTATATCATCAACCACACCTTTCCCATTTCGTATATCTATCAAGACTCGTAAAACATCTATAAGATCACGTTCTTCCAATACTCCGGAGCCAACTTCTTCACTCCTTCCTACTCTTCTATTGAATTTCATTCTTCCGACTGCAGAAAGATCGTAACGATCGTCAGCGAAAAATAAGTTTCGAAACAAATTTTCCGCGGCGTCTTTAGTTGGAGGCTCACCAGGTCGCATCATCCGGTATATCTCGATCTGAGCGTCCAACATGGTGGTAGTGGAGTCAATACGCAACGTCTGCGCCATGTAGGCACCTTGATCAAGATCGTTTTCGAAAATAGTCTCTAATTCGCGAATATCATTTTCAACTAACATGTCTAATAACTCTTCATCGATCAACGTGTTAGCCGTTACCAAAATTTCCCCCGTTTCAGTATTTAAGACGTCATGAGCGCATGTCTTCCCCACTAAAAAAGATCGAGGGACTGCAATCTCTTTGATGCCCTTATCTTCTATCTCTTTGGTATGCCGCGCCGTGATTCTTCTGTCGGCTTCAACTAATATTTCGCCATTTGCATCGACTAAATCAAACTCTAAAGTCTCTCCGCGCAGCCTTTCAGCGACGATTTCGACGCGAACGTGGTCGCCGTCAAAGATAAATCGGTCTCGTTCAAAAAATGTGTCAAGAATCTTCTCCGTACTAAAACCAAGAGCTCTTAACAGAACTGTCGCGGGCAGCTTCCTACGTCGGTCAATTCGAACATACAAATGATCTTTAGGATCGAATTCAAAATCTAACCAAGAACCTCGATAAGGTATTACTCTGGCAGAAAATAAGAGTTTCCCCGAAGAATGAGTTTTACCTCGGTCGTGGTCAAAGAAGACTCCCGGAGAACGGTGCAATTGGTTGACAATCACACGTTCAGTCCCGTTAATAACGAAAGTACCATTTGGGGTCATAAGTGGCAGTTCACCCATATAAACTTCCTGCTCTCTCACATCTTTTATTACTTTCTCGGAGGTCTCTTTGTCATATATCTCCAGCCTAAGGGTTACCCGCAATGAAGTGGCATATGTGGCACCTCTTACTTGACATTCTTTTACATCAAAAACTGGAGCTCCGAGTCGGTAGCTGACGTAAGCTAAGCTTGCAGTCCCAGAATAACTTTCGATTGGAAACACAGACTTAAATGCCGCATGCAAACCTGAGTTCAGCCTTGCCTCAGGCTCAAAACCTTCCTGCAAAAACTTTTTGTAGGACTCTATCTGAGTTCCTAACAAATAAGGCACATCAAGTATAGTAGATGCCTTACCAAAGTCTTTCCGGATACGCTTTTTTTCAGTGTAAGAGTACGCCATTTTTATCCCGTCCTAATTAAGCCAACATTCACGTTAGCGTTATCACCCGCATACAAAAAATCGAGCCATATAAGTTGTAGATTGAACGACAACCTATACGGCCAATATCACCTAATAATGCTATTTTAGCTCTACTGAAGCACCAGCTTCTTCGAGTTGCTTCTTAATATCTTCTGCCTCACCTTTGGTGGCGGCCTCCTTTACAGTAGCAGGGGTAGATTCCACCATATCTTTGGCCTCTTTCAAGCCTAAACCAGTTATAGCTCGTACCGCCTTAATACAGCCTACCTTATTCTCTCCGAAGCCTGTCAAAACTACATCAAATTCATCTTTTTCTTCTACAGCCCCGGCATCGCCAGCGGCGGCAGGCGCTACAGCGACTGCCGAAGCAGCCGAAACTCCCCATTTTTCCTCTAGCTCACTCACTAGCTCGGTTACTTCGATTATGCTCATGCTACTGAGCGCTTCTACTAACTCTTCTTTCGAAACTGACATTTTCAATTACTCCTAAAAATTCATTTATACAATGTTAACTCAAGCGGACGCTTGTTCTGTCGCATAAGCGGACAAAACGCGAACAAACTGTCCTGACGGAGCCGCTAAGACTTTCACCAGATTTGTCTGAGGTGCTTTTAGAACCGATAGAAACTGTGCTCGTGCCCCATCTAGTGTAGGCATTTTAGCCAGAACCGCCAGATCTTCAGCAGGTCTCAGTTTTCCAGACAATACTATGGCTCGTGTAACAAGCTTCTCGTTCTCTTTTGAGAAATCTTGCACTATTCGAGCGCCTGCTCCGGGATCCTCGTTGGAAAAAACTAATAGCAAAGGACCTTTAAGTGACTCATTGATACATTCAAATTCTGTCCCCTCAAATGCTCGTCTCGCGAGAGTATTTTTTACTACTCTTACTGAAACACCTTGCTCTCGCGCCTTCGCCCGAAACTCCGTCATTTGTCCTACACTAAGTCCAATGTACTCAGCAGCAATCGTCGTTTCCGCCTTTGCTGCAAGTTCATTTACCTCTGAAACAACCGCTTGTTTTTGAGTGAAATTAAGACTCATATTGGTTATCTCTCCAAGTTTGGCCCAAACCCATAAGATTCGAACCACACCACTATTATCAGTATCTCTACCATAGAGACACCTCGTTTAAGGTGCCCTGAACCAACGATTTCGTTAGTTAGGGATACACCATCTACGTGGGCCTAATACTTTGATTAACCGCATTAGCGGACCCACGGTCTATGACGGCTACTGGTATAACCAATAACCCACAGTCATCACTCACGAGCTTCTCGAGAGTTTTTTATATTTTACTAATTCATACCTATCGAGGCCTTATCAACAGCGATACCAGGTCCCATAGTGGACGATAAGGAAAGTGAACGTAAATAAACACCTTTAGCCGAGTTTGGCTTGGCCTTAACTAAATCTGCTAATACAGCCAAAAGGTTCGCCTCTAAAGCGTCAACTGAAAAAGATGCCTTGCCGATCGGACATTGAATAATTCCCGCCTTATCAGTTCTAAACTGAACTTGACCTGACTTCGCGTTTTTAACGGCCGTAGCCACATCAGCAGCAACGGTGCCAACTTTTGGGTTAGGCATTAGACCTCTAGGGCCCAAAACTTGCCCTAGCTGACCAACAACTCTCATCGAACTGGGGCTAGCAATTACAAGATCAAAATCTATATTACCCCGTTTTACATCTTCCGCTAAGTCATCCATCCCAACGATATCAGCCCCCGCTTCTTTCCCAGCGTCTGCATCGGCTCCTTCCGCAAAAAGGGCTATACGGACCGTTTTACCACTACCGTGAGGCAATAGAGTAGAACCGCGAACCACTTGGTCAGATTTTCTAGGGTCCACTCCCAGATTAACCGAAACATCTATCGACTCATCGAACTTGGCCGAGGCAAACTCCTTGACCTTAGAAAGCGCTTCGGCAAGAGGGGAAAGCTCCCCTTCTACAATCTTTTCGCGAATAGCACGCAATCTTTTCCCGGGCTTACTCATGATTGAACTCCTTCCACTTCCAGTCCCATACTCCTCGCTGTGCCAGCAATTGTTCTAACCGCCATCTCTACATCTGACGCAGTTAGATCAGGTTCTTTTGTTTTCGCTATAGCCTCAAGTTGTTCTCTAGTAACCTTACCTACCTTTTCGGTATTAGGAGTGCCACTTCCCTTTTCGATTCCCGCAGCTTTCCTCAACAAGACTGAGGCAGGAGGGGTTTTAGTGACAAACGTAAAACTTTTATCAGAAAAAACTGATATGACGACAGGAATTGGTAAACCAGGTTCTGTTTCTTGGGTTTTCGCATTAAAAGCTTTGCAAAAATCCATTATATTAACCCCATGTTGTCCCAAAGCAGGGCCTACAGGCGGGCTGGGGTTTGCCTGCCCAGCTTTAACTTGCAGCCTTATATAGGCATCAATTTTTTTCGCCACTTAATTTTACTCCTAAGGGTTCAAACGCTTTATTAAGCTCCCCATTAAATAATAATATTTTAATCCTTACTCACCTGACCAAATTCAAGCTCTACCGGCGTTGAACGACCAAATATAGAAACAGAAACCCTAAGTTTACTCTTATCATAGTTCACTTCTTCGACAGCTCCATTGAAATCTGAAAATGGTCCATCTATCACACGAACAACTTCCCCAACTTCAAACAGAGTTTTAGGTCGAGGTTTCTCAGAACCTTCTTGAATTCTATTAAGTATAGCGTTAGCTTCTGCGTCAGTTATCGGGGTCGGACGATCTTTTGTACCACCTATGAAGCCAAGCACTTTAGGACATTCTTTGATTAAATGCCATGTATCGTCCTCCATTTCCATTTCAACAAGAACATACCCAGGGAAGAATTTTCGTTCGCTCTTTCTCTTTAATCCTTCTTTCATCTCCACTACTTCTTCAGTCGGAACTAATATGTCTCCAAACTTGTTATCCATCCCATTACGCGAAATACGATCTTCTAATGAACGCTTGACTTGATTTTCGAAACCCGAATACGCGTGGACCACATACCAATTCATACTCATATCCCTAGGCGCCTCTTCCGATTAGGCCCTGTATAGAACTACTTAGCCCCAAGTCAAGAACCCACAATAAAATAGCAAAAATAATCACAACAATAATTACAAACAATGTTGTTTGGCTCGTTTCTTGTCGGGTGGGCCAAACAATTTTTCGGACCTCTACCTGTGCATCTCTAACAAAATCTATCGCTTGTCGACCTTTTAATGTCTGACTTACGATTACGAGAGAAACGATGATTCCGGCAAGGACACCCAGAACGCGTAAAATTTTCGGCGCCTCTGAGTAATAATAAAAACCCACTAGACTTATAGTCAAAACAACCAGAGCTAAAAGAAATTTAAAAATATCTATAGACCCTTGTTGAGTTTCGGTTTTACTGTTCATAATTTCCTGCTATACAAAATTTCTAGAACCACCAAATTCGTTGGCAGGCCAGGAGGGAATCGAACCCCCAACCTGCGGTTTTGGAGACCGCCGCTCTGCCAATTGAGCTACTGGCCTAA
>CALJHG010000015.1 GCA_938075585.1 uncultured Gammaproteobacteria bacterium
CACGTGAAGAAGCGTTAGCTTTATCTGATAGAGAAGACCTCTCAATACTTATGGCGATTGCGGCTGATCTGAGAGATTCAGGATTCGGAAATTGCGTCACTTACTCTCGAAAAATTTTCATTCCTTTGACACAGTTGTGTCGAGACGTCTGTCACTACTGTACCTTCGCAAAGGCTCCAAAAAAGTTGAGCAATGCTTATCTACCACTTGATCAGGTTGTCGAGATCGCGGTTGAAGGTAAAGCGAGAGGCTGCAAAGAGGCGCTATTCACACTCGGCGAGAAGCCTGAACTTAGGTACAAAACTGCTAGGACAGCTTTGTCGAAAATGGGTTATGAGACGACCTTGGAGTACTTGCGTGATGCTGCTGATGCAGTCTTTCAAGAGACTGGTATATTGCCTCACATGAATCCTGGAACATTGACTTCTGATGAATGCGCTATGCTCAGGAAAGTATCGCCAAGCATGGGTATCATGCTGGAATCTGCAAGTGAGAGATTATGTGCGAAGGGGATGCCTCATTTTGGATCTCCAGATAAGGCGCCAAAAGTTAGACTGGAAACGCTTCGAAACGCCGGCGTCGCCAAAATCCCCTTTACTACCGGTATTCTAATAGGTATTGGAGAAACTCGTCGGGAGCGTGTCGAATCCCTTTTGGCCATCCGAGACATACATATTGAATACGGTCACATACAGGAAATTATTGTACAAAATTTTAGAGCAAAGCCTGATACAAAAATGCACAACAACCCAGATCCTGATCTGGAGGAGATGCTTTGGACTCTGGCGATTGCCAGGATCATTTTTGGTTCGCAAATGAGTATCCAAGCGCCGCCTAATCTGACTCCTGATAGTTTGCCTCGTTTGGTAGAGGCTGGCATCAATGATTGGGGTGGGGTATCACCGTTAACTCCAGATCATGTAAATCCGGAGGCTCCCTGGCCACACTTGGACAAATTATATGACGACACAGCGGCTGTCGGAAAATTTTTGCACGAACGACTCACTATTTATCCCCACTATGTGAATAATTCTAGGGAATGGGTGGATGATCGGTTCGTCACGCCACTGATGCAATGTACAGATTCCGAAGGTTATCCTAGAACCGATGATTGGTCGCCCGGTGATGAAGTTGAACCCCCTGAGTCAATCATCAACTTGATTACCTCTCCCGTTCGGAAGGTTTCTAATGAAGTGTCGGACATTTTAGATAAGGTACTACAGCATCAGTTACTAGACGACGAGGAAATCTCGCGGTTATTCAAAGTTAGAGGTGACGACTTCAGTGCCGTGTGCCAATTAGCAAACCAACTTAGGGAAACGGCTAATAATGACGAGGTCTCATTTGTTGTTAACAGAAACATAAATTACACAAACGTCTGTTATTTCAAATGCCAATTTTGTGCCTTTTCGAAAGGCAAGTTGAGTGAAAACCTTAGAGGTAAACCCTACGATTTAGATCATGCGGAAATTCAAAGACGGGTAAAAGAGGCATGGGATCGAGGTGCGACCGAGGTCTGTATGCAAGGCGGGATACATCCTCAGTATACTGGAGAGACTTATGTCGAAATTCTGAAGTCCGTTAAAGCCATATCTCCTGATATGCATGTACACGCTTTCTCACCACTTGAAGTCTGGCAAGGTGCGGCCACACTGGGTCTTGCATTAGAAGATTACCTACTTCGTTTGAAAGCGGCTGGTCTGAACACACTTCCGGGCACGGCTGGCGAAGTTTTAGATGATGAAGTCAGAGCAATTATCTGTGCCGATAAAATAAATACTGAAGAATGGTTGAGCGTGATGAGGGCGGCGCACCATGTCGGGTTCCAGACTACCGCCACTATTATGTATGGGCATGTCGATCGAGGGATCAATTGGGCTCGGCATCTAAGACGTGTTCGTGATTTGCAGATAGAGACGGGCGGTTTTACCGAATTTGTTCCACTGCCATTCGTTCACATGGAGGCGCCATTATACCTTAAAGGTAAAGCACGGAAGGGGCCTACTTTCCGAGAATCTATCTTAATGCACGCTGTTGCTCGAGTAGTGCTACATCCCCATATAAAAAATATTCAAACGTCATGGGTAAAGATGGGCCATTCTGGGGTAGTGGCTTGTCTTAATGCTGGCGCCAATGATCTCGGGGGCACATTAATGAATGAGAGTATTACCAGAGCAGCTGGTGCGTCGTATGGTCAAGAAACATGTCCTGATAAAATGTTGTCCATGATTCGATCTGCAGGTAGAGTCCCTCGGCAGAGAAATACGGCATACGGAGACGTAAGCGACGAGCGGGTTCGGGCAGGCAGAGAAGCTCAAGAGCTTGAGCTTATCGTTAATACACCAGCGAAGAAATATCAGCGCTCGGATCGAATCCCATTACACCGCCATCGTGCGGGTATAAAGTAGCTTCGGAGGAAAAGTGTGGTGAATGTGCCTGAGCATCTAATGAACGGCTATCGTGTGTTGGACATGACTCATGTTTTGGCAGGGCCCAGTGCGACTCGTCTGTTCGCAGAGATGGGCGCGGAGGTTATTAAAATAGAATTCCCGCCTGATGGAGACATCACTCGTGCACTTCCTGCCATCAAAGAAGGGCGTAGTGCCTATTTCGCTCAACAAAATAGGGGCAAGCGCAGTGTTTGTCTGGATGTGAAGACGGAGGAAGGTAAACAAGTACTGAGAGACCTTATTAAGATATCTGATGTGTTTGTTGAGAATTTTGCTCCTGGAGTGATCAAACGCTTAGGGTTTTCATGGGACGATGTGAAAGCCATTAATCCGAAAATTATCATGTGCTCAATTTCTGCATTTGGTCAAGAAGGCGAACTGTCTGCGCTGCCCGGCTTCGATTATATCGCACAAGCCTATAGTGGAATAATGGGGATGATTGGAGAAAAAGATGGCCCTCCTATGTTTCCGATGGCCGGTATAGGAGACGTGATGACAGGTGCTCATGCTGCGTGCGCCGTTGGCTTTGCGCTTCTTTATAGGGAGAGGAGGGGAGAGGGTCAATATTTAGACATCTCTCTTTTAGATTCCTACATGCATTGTCACGAACTCAATTTGCAGGTGTATAGTGCGGCAGGTATTGAGACAACGCGGTCGGGCCACCACCACTGGGCTGTTTGTCCTCTCGGACTGTTTAAAGGAAAGGATCATTATATCTGTATTATTGCGCTACAACCCCAGTGGCCAGGTGTTTGTAAGGCAATCGGACGACCTGAACTGATAGACCACCCCAAATACAGTACTAATGAAAAACGTTTGGAAAACTCGAGCGAGGTTATTGATATTGTTCAATCCTGGTTAGATTTGCAAGATTCCGATGAGTCAATATTAGCGGCATTAGAGTCGGAACGAGTACCTTGTGCTCCAGTCCTTAGTATTCCAGAGGTTATCAACCACAACCATATGATAGAGCGAGGTGTGGTCAGAAAGATTAGCGATCCGAAGTTAGGTGAGGTAGAAGTTCCAGGTATGCCGCTGCGGTTTTCCGCATTTGAGCATAACCAACACCTAGAGACTGCCGCTTTGGGAGAGCATAACAGCGAAGTTTTGAATGGTTTACTCAAATATTCGACAGAGAAGACCGAGGAGCTCAATGAATTAGGCGTTTTATTTCGGAATAACGAAACGTAGGAAGACTTACTTCTATTGTCGGCTGAGTTCTGTATCTGTATTTATAAATTTGCTCGAGAAGCTCAGGATAAGTGTGCTAACGAGTCCTAGCATTGTTAAAGCCATAAAAATATGAGCGAGTGGCATAGCTTCATAAAGTCCTGCCACGCGTCCGCCTGCGTAAGATCCTATAGAACTTGCTAAAAACCAGATACCCATAGTGAGGCTGGCTATTTTTTGAGGAGCGAGTTTACTCATCGCACTTAACCCAACTGGGCTTAAGCACATTTCGCCCATCGTATGAAGTAGATACATAACAACTAGCCATAATGGGCTTACTAATAAACCGGAGTCTGCGATTATTGCAGCGCCAATCATCACGCCATAACCCATGGATATTAAGAGCAGTCCAATTACAAATTTTGTAGTTGTATTAGGGCCTTTTGAACCTAGTTTAAACCACAACCAGCTAAAGGCTGGGCCTAGGAGGAAAATAATGAACAGCGGATTCAGCGATTGCATCCAACTGGCAGGGAAATTGATCCCTACAATCGTCCTCGACGTGTTTCGTTCTGCGAATAGTGTCAGCGTCGATCCACCCTGTTCGAAAAGCGACCAAAATACAGTAGCCGCAAGAAATAACAGTAGTATTTTTATGACTCGTCGCCTGTCTTCGGCGATATCCCAGGATGATCTAAGTAGCCATGCGAAAAACGTAATGGTCGTGCCGAGCAGGATCAAGCCAAAAATATTCCCGAATTGAGATGGCGAAAGATGAATATTGCTCATACTATATATCCACGCAGCGATTAAACTGACACACGATATCATGACGCAGATTCTGAGCGAAAAGCCGCTGCCTTGGGGAGGGTCTCCTATTTTGACCAACGTACTCCTTCCATAAACATAGTGCAGAAGCCCCAACGCCATTCCGACGGCTGCCGCGCCGAAAGAGAAATGCCAAGCATTGACTGGGTTTATGCCGGCACTAGAAAGCAGTTCTCTGAAATAGACACCTTGACCTAGCCAACCACACACTAGAGGTGATGCGAACGCCCCTATATTTATTCCCATGTAATAGAGCGAGTAGCCGGCATCTCGACGCTGGTCGTGCTCGGAATAAAGTTGCCCAACCATGGAACTAATATTTGGCTTTAGTAAACCAGTACCTATTACTAATAGGGCCAGTCCGGTATAGAAATACGTGATGCTCGGGAGTGCCAGCACTATATGTCCACACATAATGATGCACCCACCTACTAGTGTAGCTCGTCTTTGACCGACAAATCGGTCGGCAATCCAACCGCCAGGAAGACATGCAAGATAAACCATGGAGGTATATATCCCGTATATAGCGCCAGCATCAGCAACGCCCAAACCCAGACCTCCCTTTGCCAAAGGCGTAGTCATAAAAAGGATTAATATAGCGCGCATTCCATAGTAAGAAAAACGCTCCCACATTTCAGTAAAGAAGAGAGTTTGGAGTCCTTTTGGGTGCCCGAAAAAAGTAGGTGTCGTGTTAGTCATTATGCGCTTGTGGTCCATGCCATTTGAGAAACGTAACATGCGGTCTCATGTTACATATTAATAATTTTTTTTCTACTTTTGAATCCTAGATAAGTCAATAGTATTAATCCCACCAGAATTAATATCATTCCGACAGTATCGTCTCTGTGTATCGTCTCGCCAAGGTGCCACGAGGCAGTAGCTAACGCGATCACCGGAACCAGAAGTGTGAGCATACTGGTCATACCAGCATTGAGTTTATCAAGTAAATAGACCCAAATTAACCAGCCGAGACCAGTGGATAGAAAACCAGTCGCACAAAGCGCAAAAGTGAATCTAGTTGTTATCGTTGGGAGCTGCTCATTCATGAAGAATGCTATAGCAAATAAGCCAATTGCTCCAACTGCCATTTGCGACGCGGTGAGTACGAGAAGATCCATCGGTCGATTTTCCAGAATATACTTTACAAGTATCGATGCGATCGCCCAACTTATCGCCGCTGCTAGGGCAGTTAGATTACTTGTCGTGATGCCATTTAAATCATGGGGTCTTAGCATTAAAATTAGTCCAGAGAATGCTAATATTATTGCAAACCACTGTATTCCTTTTATTCGTTCGTCTAGGATTGGCCATGCTAACAACAATGTCCAAAATGGGTAAGTAAACATGAGCATCGCTGTTCGAGTCGCTGAGGCATCAACCAGTGCGTATTGTATTAAACCGACTGAACCAAGGGTATTGAAGAGACTAAGAAGAAGGATATCTTTATATCGCGATAGCGGAATAGTTCGATGAGTAGCAATTATTACAACAAATAGCATCAAGGAACCGAGTAGGGTCCTCAAACCGGAAAATACGAAAGGTCCTGAATCTAATAGGCCGATCTTCATGAAAACCCATGAATAACCCCAGAAAAGCGATAGCACAGCTACTGCTACTATCGTATATTTATTTTTCAGCGATAGTCTCCAGGAATAGATTTGGAAATTTAAGACTCAGGCAAGTTGGGATTAATTCCCCGTAAAATTAGGATCACCTTCATTAAGATACATGTTTTTTGCGACTTGTTGATCGGAGGTCTTCGCCACGAATAAATGCTGATCTGCATCCATATGCATTAATCCCTGATCTAGCACGCCGCAAATATTGTTAATACTGCGCTTAATCATTTGCGCGGCGATCGGGGACTTGTTGATATAGTCTTGCGCAAATTTAATACAAGAATCAATCAATTGATCGTGAGGCACTACACTCTCTAGCAACCCCCAGCTAAGTAATTTCTCAGAAAAAACTTTCTCGGCTCCAATGACTAAACGTTTAGCCCGAGTAGGCCCTATAAGCCGTATGGTCAGAGGTAAGCTTTGCCACATAAGGTTTAGTCCTAGCTCTATTTCGGGGTAATGCATGAATGATTTATCCGTACCTATTCTAAAGTCAGCCGCGGTCGCAAGACACGCTCCGCCACCAATAGCACCCCCGTTCCAAGCTGCAATAGTTATCTGGTCCATGGAAAGGATAGCTGTAAGAACCCTTTCACCCATTCGCAGTTTTCTGCGATGCAAGACGATTGGCGTGTCGGATTTAGTCTCCATTTCGATGATATCGGCGCCTGAGGAAAAGTGCTTACCCTCACCGGTAAAAATTACGACTCTGGTTTCAGCATCGTCTCGGAATGAGAGAGCACAGTGCTCAATTTCATTTAAGTGACTATAGCTAAGAGCGTTTGCTGTTTCGGGGCGACTAAATTTGACAATCGCCAGATGACCATCTCGTTTTATATTTAAGTAGTTGTAAGTCATAACAACGTTTTAAAACAAGCCTCCGGCCAGCTCAGATAATTCCTCAAGCATTGAGGATTGATCGGAGGATTGTAGCCAAACAACAATGCCATCGGCTCCTGCATCGGCTACGGCTGTCATATCAGTTTTTGTTCGAAAAAAGCCATCAGGGGCAAACATTGTTATGTCTAGCTCGGCGGGGTTTCGGTCGAGAGCTTTTGCATGCTTGGCAATCTCTATCCTTCCATCAACTAACTCTTGAGGATCTACGCTGAAAGGCAACCAGCCATTTCCCCATTTTGCTACACGCTTGAAGACCAATGGGGTACCGATGCTACCTAGGAGGACTGGCGGGTGAGGTCTACGGTGTGGCATTGGCTTACAAATAATTTTAGGGAAGTCATAGTATTTGCCATGATGCTCGACATATTCGCCAGTCCACAAGGCCTTCATTACGTCAACGTTTTCTTTTGTTTGCGTCCATCGGTGATCAAAATCGCCGCCCAAGACTTCGCACTCTGGTTTGTTCCATCCGGCACCAATGCCTAATAGGAACCTTCCCTTGGAATAATGATCGAGGCTGGCAATAGCTTTAGCGGTCATTATGGGATTGCGTTCAGGTAAAAGTGTAATTCCCGTGCCCAGTTCGATCGTGGTTGTGTTCGCAGACGCCCTGGTCAGAGCAATCAAAGGATCCGGCATTTTGAATAAGTAGTCAGGAGTTTCTTGACCTGGTACCTTCCCTGGGTAGTCGTCTGCTGAGCCTTCGGGTATGACGGTATGTTCGGCTGTCCAATAAGAAGAAAAGCCAAGCTCTTCGGCTTTTTTTGCTATAACCGCGGGGTCACCAGTCTCCATGTCGGATAAGACTTGGAATACTCCCACTTTCATTCCTTTGAATAATTTCATAATTGCCCCTTGATTCAGATTATTGCTACCAACTACCACCGCAACAAGACTTTGGCCTCCCCGCGTGATTTTCCCGAAATTATAGGCATAACCGCTTCGTTTTGTCAGCTTTGATAGAGTACGCGGCATTAACGAACTTGTTTCCGTGTAGCGATCCTGACAAACCTAAGTGCGGGAAGATCTTGATTTTAAACCTTTTCGGGAACAGAATTAGAATTAGTGGTGAGCACGTAACTTATTATCACGCTGGATAAGACTTAATTAGCACAATGGGAGATCAAGCAATGAAGTTAGGCTATTTCATGATGCCATTGCATCACATAGATCGGGATTATCACGAGACGCTACAGGAAGATATTGAGGCTATCGTGCTTGCTGACGAACTAGGCTATTCAGAGGCTTGGGTTGGTGAGCATTACTCTTCTGCCGTCGAACAAATCACTTCTCCCCTTATGTTTCATGCAAATCTTATTAACAGGACAAAGCAGATTAAATTTGCAACTGGAGTAATGTGTTTGCCGCAATATCATCCAGCAGTTCAAGCGGGACAAGCTGCAATGTTCGACCACCTAAGTGAGGGTCGGTTTATCATGGGGGTTGGACCTGGTGGTTTATTGAGTGATTTTGAGTTGTTTGGTGTTTTAGAAAAAGACCGTATGGAAATGATGGAAGAGTCTTTAGATATGATCCTTGAACTTTGGAGCACAGACCCCCCCTATAAGATGCACGGCAAGCACTGGAACATTGAAATGAAAGAGTGGACCCATCACGACATCAAGTTAGGATATGTTCCCAAACCCTTGCAGCAACCGCATCCACCGATAGCGATGTCGGCAATGAGTCCATCATCGAGCTCTCTCACTTTTGCAGGTCAGCGAGGTTATATTCCGGTTAGCGCAAACTTTATAGCCCCATGGTCAGTTAAGACTCATTGGCCAGCTTATTGTGCTGGGGCCAGTAGTGCGGGATTGACAGCCGATCCCAATGAATGGCATGTAGCTCGTAGTATATTTGTGGCGGATACCGATGCCGAAGCGGAGGAGTTTGTTAAAACTTCGGGTGGTGCTTATGATTATTACTACGATTATTTATTTAAGATTTTTGATCGATCTGGTTTTAAAGGACCTTTTGTAACTAATCAAGGAGATGATCCCGAATCACTAACACCTACTGCTGTCCGCGATGCATGCGTCATCTACGGTAGCCCTGAAACAGTCGCTCAAAAGATTATAGATTTCAAGGACGCTGTTGGTGATTTTGGAACATTGCTTTATGCAGCACATGATTGGGCTGATAAAGCGGCTATGAAAAAGTCGATGCGTTTAATGGCTGAACATGTAATGCCAATGGTCAATAAAGAATCCATTGGCCTTGCATCCGCAGGTTGATATCAATTTATTTATAGTAACATTTAATTATTTTACGTTTAGGAGAAAATGTCGGGTGAGTAACAAAAAATTGAGATTTGGACTTTGGTATGACTTTAGAAATCCTCCACAATGGCAGCGTGACAATACTGAGCTTTACCATGAGTGCTTTGATCAAATAGTGCGCGCCGAGGAGGCGGGCTTTGATGATATTTGGCTGTCCGAACATCATTTCCTAGATGACTGCTATTCGCCTTCGATGTTGCCTATAGGCTGTGCTATTGCAGCTAAGACTAAAAAGGTACACATTGGGACGAGCGTACTGTTACTGCCACTGCACGATCCGGTTCGTGTTGCGGAGGATGCCGCCACGCTTGATGTTATCTCCGGTGGACGCTTGGAGCTTGGGTTAGGTGTTGGATATAAAGCTGAAGAGCTCAAAGCATGGGGAGTTGAACCTAAATCTAGAGGCAAGCGTATGGATGAAGGTATTGAGATTATCCAACGTCTTTTTGCGGGAGAGCGCTTTAGCTTCCATGGGGAGTACAATAACTTTGAAGACATACAGTTAAGACCGTTGCCGGTGCAAAAAAATCCTCGGCTTTGGATCGCGGGCTTTAGTAATATTGCGGTTCGAAGAGCAGCTAGAGTAGGGGCGGGGTATATAGCGATAGGTCCTGTCGGTCCTTTTACTAAAGTTTATAGGGATGAATTAGCTAAAACTGGGAAGAATCCGGAGGATTTTGAAATTGCGGCAGGCTATGCGTGGTTGCATGTAGCAAAAGATCCTGAGAAAAGATGGAAAGAGGCTGTTGAGCACCTGGCGTATCAGCAAAATGAATATGGAAAGTGGTTCAGCGGTGCGGGTATGGATTTTATCAAGCCTGTGGAGGCGACTAGAGAGTCTATTGAGCAGAACGATGTTTACATCGTCAGTCCTGAGCAAGCATGCGAAATGATAGAAAAATACCAAGAAGCCACAGGGTGCCAACGGTTTTATACCTGGGCTGTTCCACCTGGCATGAGCCCGAGTTGGTCGGATGAACACATTGAGTTAATGGCAAGCGAGGTCATGCCGGCTTTTAGGTAGCGACCTGCGACCGGCGCGCATCTAGGCTTTTCTCTCGGCGGCAGTGGTAGGGATAGATTATAGAACTTGTATAGTCTCGTTCTCATCGCTTAATTTTATATTTGAGAACTCAGCGCGTGCGCTGGCATGCTGAAATGTAGCCACACCTATCAGCCAAATTGCCGTTACTTTATTGGGAGTAAATTGCATCGACTTCCGAACATCTGTGTAAAGATTTCGCGACTCGTGCAACCAATCTTTTTTTTGCTCAATGCCTTTGCGAATTACGTAATGAGTTTCTCGGTCAGACCACGCTTTTATAGGACAATCAAAATAATGGTCGATGTTCAGTTGGCTACTCCATATCCATGTAAGGTCGCGACCGTTATCGAATTCCGCTGCTACCGAGATATAGTCGTGGTATCTAGCTTCATCTTCCTTATTTTGACTGGGATGTTCTAAAAGCTTCCAATCCCACTGCAATTGAGTGGAAGGAGAGACATCAAAATCAATAGGTTTGCGTAAAATACCCTGGTCGTCTGTAGCACTGAGAATTATGGACTTATTGTTGTTTTGTGAATTACTTGAGTAGATATCACTAACTCCCGTATCTTTGAGGTACTCCCATCCTATTGGAGTTATTACCGGGTATTGCAATTGCACGAAAGCCTCATTTAATAGTGTCGAGTTATTAACAGTTGTTAGTTTTTTTAAGCCATTCATAGCGTTATCTTTCCAAACAATAACTATTACCTCCAAACTTCCGTTTAAGCTAGTGTAATTACTGTATTCAGTTCGGAGCTCACCTTCAGTATTAGCCCACGTACCAAAGTAAATACCCAGCTCTAGAGTTCCAGTACGGTCAGCTACGAATGTGCCAGTATTCCGAACAACATTATTTATTTGTCCTCCGGGTACTCGGCTCCACAAATGAAAACCTGGTCCTCCATACAAACTCGGATCGCGGCTTGACCATTGAATTTTTCCCGCAGCGATTAGAGTATAGGTTTCGCCTGCTCGTATATGAGTGTCTGATCGTTGCCATGGTGGTTCATTTCCAGCTAAGGAATGATAAGATATTTCATGGATCTCCGATATTGAGCTTTCTTTTATTTTGTTTACTAGCTGACGTACCATGAATGCTTCTCATAATCTTCGATAATACAAAGTATTTTCATGAAATTTTGCTTGGTAGTAAAGTGCAGTAA